>CAMUVE010000065.1:0-10972 GCA_947163985.1 uncultured Prevotella sp. | reverse complement strand
AACGAGAATGACAAGGAACCCCACGACTCTTCGCATACGCCCCAGTTAAGGCTGAAGGTAACCCCTGCCTCCGCATTCCAGTATATGGGCTGGCGGGTAGGAACGGTAATGACGTTGTTAGTACGTGTACCCTTCACCCACGTTCCTGTAGGATAGCTGCAGAGGATATTACGGATATACACGTCACCGTTGGGGCACTCTATTATCTGTATTGTGCCCGACTGCTCTTTGGTCTGCATACCTTCAACAGGGTCGTTAACGTACATCATACCGCTACGGGTATAAACCTTGCGTACACCGTCGGCAGGAGAGATGATGATACCATGTTCGTCTTTCTCTTCTGCGGCATTGAGTGTCACGCACGGCATCATCAGCATCGCGATGAACACCATCATAAAATTGCAGAATAGTTTCATTGTCTATTTGTTTTTATTACCATTATAATTCCAAGTCGCCGTCGTGTATCTCGTGCCAGGGTAGCCCCTGCTTGTTGAGCTGCTCCATGAACGGATCGGGGTCGAACTCCTCGACGTTGTGAACGCCTGGGGTGTTCCACAGTCCTTTGCAGAACATCATGGCGCCAATCATGGCGGGCACGCCGGTAGTGTAGCTCACGCCCTGCATGCCGGTCTCTTCGTAGGCTGCGCGGTGCGAACAGTTATTATATATATAATAGGTGTGCTCCTTGCCGTCGCTGCCTATACCGCGGATGCGACAGCCTATGGAGGTCTCGCCCTCGTAGTTCTCGCCGAGGTCCTGCGGATTTGGCAGCACTGCCTTGAGGAACTGCAGCGGGACAATCTTCACTTTGACATTACCCGTTCCGTCAGCAAGTGGCGCCTCGTACTCTACTTCGTCGATACGACTCATTCCAATGTTCTGTATCACCTCAAGGTGCTTCAGATACTGCTGACCGAAGGTCATCCAGAAACGGGCGCGACGTATCGTCGGGTAGTTTATCACGAGCGACTCTATCTCCTCGTGGTGCAGCAGGTAGCTGTCGCGAGGACCGATGTTAGGATAGTTAAGATCCTTGTGAATCTCCAGCGGTTCTGTCTCCACCCATTTGCCGTCTTCCCAGTAGAGTCCCTTCTGGGTTATCTCGCGGATGTTTATCTCGGGATTGAAGTTCGTGGCGAAAGCCTTGTGGTGGTCGCCGGCATTGCAATCTACTATGTCAAGGTACTGTATCTCCCTGAAGTGGTGCTTCGCGGCGTAGGCGGTAAAGATGCTTGTCACCCCGGGGTCGAAGCCGCAGCCGAGAATGGCGGTAAGACCGGCTTTCTCGAAACGCTCGCGGTATGCCCACTGCCACGAATACTCAAAGTGAGCCTCGTCCTTGGGCTCGTAGTTAGCAGTGTCAAGGTAGTTGCAGCCGCAGGCAAGACAAGCGTCCATAATGGTCAGGTCCTGATAGGGCAATGCAAGGTTTATCACCAACTCGGGCTTGAAGGTGCCGAAGAGTTCCTTCAACTGCTCCACGTCGTCGGCATCTACCTGCGCGGTCTTAATGTCCATATTGTAACCCGCCTTATGAATGTCGGCAACTATCTTGTCGCACTTCTCCTTACGGCGGCTCGCTATCATAAACTCAGTAAAGACGTCTGGGTTCTGCGCAATCTTAAAGGCTGCTACGGTGGCAACACCACCGGCGCCAATCATTAGTATTCTTGACATATCGTTTCGTTTTTTATTCTTTATCGGTGCAAATGTACTTCTTTTTTCTCATATTTTTTTATTTTTCATTCTTAATTTATAATAAAATGTACCACTTTTATCTTCGTTAAAGATACTCCTGTTCGACAAAAAAAGAGTGAAACTTTTTGTTTTGTGCTCACTTAATCGTACCTTTAACTGCGTTGAAGGTACTATCGCTCGGAAAAACTCAAATAAAATTTGGTTTTTCACTCGCTTAATCGTACCTTTGAATAAGGTACTACGCTCAAGAATAAAAATAAAAATATTGCTTTTTTATTTTGTATTCTCTTCGCTTAATCGTACCTTTGCACACGAAAAACAATTTTAATCTAAAACAAATAAGAACAAATGACATCTTTTACATTAGCAATTGTCATTGCTTTCGTCTGCGGCTACTTCTTTATCGCCATTGAAAGCGTGACAAAAATCAACAAGGCTGCCATCGCTATCCTGATGTGTGTCATATGTTGGACGCTGCTTGCCTTAGGACATACGGGCATGCTGGGAAGCGTACTTCCGGAACACTGGGAACTGGGCGAGGCTATCGAGAAAAATCTTGGTGAGGCGGGAACTACACTGTTCTTCCTCATGGGTGCCATGACTATCGTGGAAATAGTTGACCAGCACGGAGGGTTCAACTGGGTGCGCGGAGCACTGAAGTCTAAGACCAAGCGTGCACTGCTCTGGAAGATTGCCTTTATGACGGCTATCCTTTCTGCCGTCCTCGACAATCTTACTACCAGTATCGTGATGATTATGATTCTGCGCAAACTGGTAAGCGACAAGAAGGACCGTATATGGTTCGCAGCGCTCGTCATCATCGCGGCTAATGCGGGTGGAGCGTTCTCGCCTATCGGTGACGTTACTACCATCATGCTCTGGAACGGTAAGATGATTACCGCACTGGGTGTTATCAGCGAGATTATCATACCGTCGTTCATCGCCTTCATCGTGCCGGCGTTCGTACTGCAGATGCACCTCAAGGGCGAACTGGTAATTCCCGAGGACAAGCACGAGGCTGAGATAAGCTACATCACACAGGTGGAGCGCAAACTCATCTTCATCCTCGGTGTCGGCGGACTCTGCTCGGTACCTGTATTCCACTCGCTTACCGAACTGCCGCCATTCATGGGTATCCTTCTCATACTGGCTATCCTGTGGACTGTGACAGAGATTATCTATCGCCGCAAGGAGGAACACGACCCTATGGCGAAGCGCGTTACCCAGATGCTTACGCGCATAGACATGTCAACAATTCTCTTCTTCCTCGGCATCCTCATGGCGGTGGCTACACTCTCTGAGGTGGGCGTACTGAGGGCTATGGGACAGTGGCTCGACCAGGAAATAGGCAACCACTACCTCGTAACGGGTGCTATAGGTATCCTCTCGTCTATCGTTGACAACGTGCCTCTCGTGGCTGGCGCTATGAAGATGTACGTCATGGGGGCTCCGGGTACCGACTTCGGTGTTGACGGTGTCTTCTGGCAGCTTCTGGCTTACTGTGCCGGTGTCGGCGGATCTATGCTAATCATCGGGTCGGCAGCGGGCGTCGTTGTCATGGGACTCGAGAAAATCACCTTCGGATGGTACATGAAGAACGTCACATGGATTGCCTTCGTAGGCTACATCGCCGGTATCGTATGCTACTGGCTTGAAAAGACTTACCTCTGGTAATCCCCCTCAACTATTAAAAAATTACACAGCGGAACTGACCCGCTGTGTAATTTTTTACAGTTCTATAAAAATAATAATTATGAAAAAACTCTTTACGTTAAGCTTAATACTCGTATTTACCACAATCACACCTGACTCACATGCCGCAACAGAGCTCCATAAGGGATATATCATTACGAATGATAATGATACCATTCACGGCTCTATAGAATACCGCAAGGATGAACAGAACGCTCAGTCATGCTTATTTATGGCTGAAGGCGACAGTGTTTTTCACAACTTTACTACGGAAGACATCAAAGCCTACAGATTCACTGATTTTGGCAGTTACTATGTCCGCAAGACTTTTGAGGTAGAAGGAAAACCTCAGACCTTCTTTGCTGAGTTCATGATGCAGGGCAACATATCCTTATACCACCTCAAGCAGGATGGCAACGATTATTATTTCTTCGTTGACCCTGACAACAAATTGGCTGTGGTAAAAAATGACCATGTAAAATACAAATATAAAAGTGAAGAATTAGAGGCTAAGAGGAAAGCGCTGCGTGACGCGTCGCAAATTTTCAAGCGCGATGGGGACATCGTTAACGAGCTGTGGCACAAGGATATTTCTTCAAAAAGTTTCCTCGAAACGACACGCCACTATAACGAGAAATACTGTCGCGATGGCGAAGAGTGCATTCAGTTTCAATATGACGAGAAGAAGACCCGGGCTATCATAGAACATTTCCGTTTTGAAGTAGGAATTAACGTTCTTTCTATAGACTGCGGAAGAATACCAAATATCGTCATTAGCCCGACAGAGAAATATCGGGTCGATATGAATACGCGCGGTGTGGGAGTGCAAATCGGCGCAGGATGCGACCTACAATATCCTCGCTTCAACCGCCATCTTTCACAACAACTTTTCATTAACTGCTATTACTACAACGGCTCTAAAAAAAATGACTTGGACATAAAACAGAAGGTTTTCTGTATTTCCGGAAGATTCGGAGCGGCTTATTCTTTCCTGCCTGAGAACAAAATCTCACCACTGATTCAGGGTGGCATCACCATTTCACAAATGCTTAGTATGGACACAAAAATCAGTAACTCCCATAGGGAAATTTCCTACGACAATAGCTTCGGAGCAGGATTTGGTTTCTACCTCGGTGCAGGAATAGAGTTCCCTATAGGAAAACATAAAGGTCAAGTAACGGCTAACTACGACTATGTTAAATATACCAACAGCCCTGACCATCCGGACGACAAAATGAAAACATCTGCTTTCCTGCTTAAATTCGCATATATTCTTTAATTCAAGTTTCTGAAGTTAAGAAGCCAGCTTCTTAACTTCAGAAACTATCGAAACACGAGTCCTTTAAAATTTAAACAACGTGAAGTTGACACTGCCGTAGGAGCGGTGCTCAAGGTATCGGGGATGGTCGGAGAAGTCGTAGTCTTTTCCGTGTTCCAACACGAAGATACCGTCTTCTTTTAACAGTCCGCGCTCGAGAACTTGTTGTGGAAGTTCCGCCAGTTCCTTGAGGGCGTATGGAGGGTCAGCAAAGACGATGTCGTACTGCTGGCGACAGGTCTTCAGGAAACGGAATACGTCACCGCGGATGGCAACAACTCCGTCGTCACCGAGTTTCTTGAGACACTGACGAATGAAGTTATGGTGGTCGCGGTCAGCCTCAACACTCACCACCTGGCGACAGCCCCGCGAGAGCAGTTCCAATGATATGCTTCCCGTTCCGGAGAACAGGTCGAGGGCATCGGCTCCGTCGAAGTCGATATAGCCTGACAACACATTAAAAATATTCTCCTTGGCGAAGTCGGTCGTCGGACGTGCCTTGAAGGTCCGGGGTATGTCAAACCGCCGTCCTTTGTATTTCCCTGTTATTATTCTCATTATCTTTTATTGTTTCCAGTTTACCAGAAATAGTTTCTCTGTAGCTCGCGTGAAAGCGGTGTATAGCCAGTGATTGTAATCTACGGTGAGCATATCGTCGGTAATGTACCCCTGATCCACATACACATGAGCCCACTGTCCGCCCTGCGCCTTATGACACGTCACGGCATAGGCGTACTTTACCTGCAAGGCATTATAGTACTTATCCTCGCGAACCTTCTTCAGACGGTCTTTCTTGTGTGGTATGTCAGCATAGTCCTCCATGACGCCCTCAAAGAGCTGCTGCTGTTGTTCGCGTGTCAGTGCAGGAGCTTCGGAGCTAAGGGTGTCAAGAAGCGCCACCACCTGCATCTCGTAGTCGTCGTAGTCGGGGAAGCGCACCCAAACGTCGGCAAAGGTAAAGCCGTACATCTGGTGCACATTCCTTACTCGCAGCACCTGTGCCCTATCGCCGTTAGCTATGAAGGGAGGGATGCGGTCGTCCTCGTCGCTGGAGACCTCCTTCTCTGTCCAGTAGTAGTTGTTCTTTACCACCATAAGCATGTCGCCGGTGGAAAGGACCTCCTGACGGTCGAGGATGCTGTTGCGTATCCCATTATTATATATGTTAGCCCGTTTGTTTGAGCGGGTGACGACGATGGTATCGTCAATGCCTACTCTCGCATAGCTGGAGTTAAGTTCCTCTATGAGTTCATTTCCCGGGAGCATCTTAATATCGTTGAAGCCGTCGAAGGTGAGTTCGGGCTTTATGCCGGGCAGCAGCTGACGGATATATGTGGCGTTTGTAAGCACACCGCTCTCCAATGCCTGGCGCATCACCTCGTTCATCTCGCTGTAATACACCTTCATGCCGTAGCCTTCGAGTACTGTTCTCGACAGTGCCGGCGACGTCTCCTCCCCTACTGGCGGCAGCTGTGCGTGGTCACCGATAAGCAGCAGTCTGCAGTTGCGACCGTTATACACATACTGCATAAGGTCGTCAAGCAACTGTCCTGTACCGAACAGGGGCTGCTGACCGGAGAATGCCATCTGCTGTCCGTTGGAAATCATTGACGCCTCATCGACAACAAATAGCGTGTCGTGATGCATGTTGACATTCAGTGTAAAGGCGGTCATCTCTCCGTTGAAGGTCTTTTGTCGGTAGATGTGTCTGTGAATGGTGTATGCTGGCATTCCTGCATGCTGCGAGAACACCTTTGCGGCACGTCCTGTAGGGGCTAACAGCACCACTGGTTTATGGTCATTATTTGCCCTTAACATCTGTACGGTAGTCTTCACGATAGCTCCTGCGAGGGTTGTCTTTCCCGTTCCTGCCGCTCCACGAAGAATCATTACAGCATTGTCGTTCCTGTCAAAGAGGAAACGACAGAACTCCTCGGCTGCACCACGCTGTTCTGCCGTAGGGGTGAAGCCGAAATTGTTCCATAGCTGGAAAGAGAATTCGTCTGATATCATGGGTACAAAGGTACGATTAAGCGAGAGAAAAACCAAATTTATTTGAGTTTTTCCGAGCGTGAGTACCTTCGCCACAAAGTGGCAAAGTACGATTAAGCGGAGCGAAAATACCTTCGCCACGAAGTGGCAAAGTACGATTAAGCGGAGCAAAAGTACCTTCGCCACAAAGTGACAAAGTTACGAAAAAAAAAGAAAATAGAAAGGTAAAAGGTGAAAAGTGAAAAAAAAATTGTACTTTTGTCGCGGAATGAATGCACAAATAATAAAAAAACAACCTCGCCTCACTATTCGTCTGACAAGCGGAGGCTTGAGTTTCTCCGTTGTTGACCCGACAAAGGAGGAACAGATAAGCTATGAGCCATACGTCATGAAGAGCGGCATATCGCAGGCGGCGAACCTTCGCTCTGCGCTGAGTACTGCTGTCCTTACAAATGAGGACTACCAGCGGGCACAGGTCATTGTTGACAGTCCTATGCTGCTGATACCTCTCGACGAGTATAATAACGACGAGAAGGATGAGCTATACCGACATAGCTATCCCCAGGACGACCAGACTATCCCCACCATCGTGGAGAGTATGGTGCTACACCAGTTTAACACCGTCATCCTCTTCGCCATAAACCGCGACGTGAAGACAGTCATTGAGGACCACTTCAAGGACGTGCGCTACAGTCACGTGTGCGTTCCAGTGTGGCAGCATATACATCACCGCTCGTTCACCGGACCGCGCCAGAAGCTGTACGCCTACTTCTTCGACGGACAGGTTAACGTGTTCAGCTTCCAACAGAACCATCTGCGTTTCGTAAATACGTTCGCTAACGCGAACGCGAATAATGCATCATTCTTCCTGTTGTATGTATGGAAACAACTGGGTATGGACCAACAGCGCGACGAGCTGCACCTGCTGGGAACGATACCTGAGAAGGAAGAGTTCGTTGAGGAACTGAAGAAATACCTCAAGAACGTATATACCTTAAATCCCGTAGCAGAGTATAACAGAGCTCCCATAACACAGATTGCAGGCATCCCCTACGACCTCGTAACACTGTATATCAGGAGCTAAAAAGATAAGGAGTTTCAGAATGTACTACGTAAAAAAGACTATAGAAATATCAGCAGCCCATCAGTTGGAACTGGACTACGAAAGCAAGTGCCGACAGCTACACGGTCACAACTGGATGATAACAGTATGGTGCCGAGCTAAAGAGTTGAACGAGAATGGTATGGTGACCGACTTCACAGAGGTGAAACATCTCTTGAAGAATACACTTGACCACAAGGTGCTCAACGACGTACTGCCATTTAACCCGACAGCGGAAAACATTGCACGCTGGGTGACAGAGCAAGTGCCTAACTGCTACCGTGCTGAGGTGGAAGAGAGCCAAGGAAACATCGCCATCTATGAAAAAGATTAAGGTAAACGAAATATTCTACTCCCTACAGGGAGAGGGCCGCAACACAGGACGCGCTGCCGTATTCGTTCGTATGAGCGGATGCAACAGGAAATGTCCGTTCTGTGATACGGACTTCGAGAAGTTTACCGAAATGACGGAACAAGACATCGTCAACGAAGCGCGGAAATACTCTGCACGCTTTGTCGTCCTCACGGGAGGAGAGCCTGGTCTGCAGGTTACCGACACCCTCATAGACCTACTCCACTCTGCCGACTTCACCGTAGCAATAGAGACGAACGGCTCTGTACCACTGCCCGACAATATCGACTGGGTTACGGTATCGCCGAAAGGCGGCGAGATAAAGGTAACACGGGCTGACGAACTGAAGGTGGTCTTCGACGGCAAAGAGCCTACTGTTCCTCCACAATGTGCCGAGGCGCTGAAATACCTGCAGCCTATGGACACAGGAGACAAGGAGAAAAACAACACCATCACCGCCCAATGTGTAGAGTACATAAAGAGCCATCCCGAGTGGCGGTTGTCGCTACAGACTCACAAACTCGCTAATTTCCCATAACCTATGACGCTGCTATTCTGGATTATAACACTGATATACGTGCTTATTGTCTTAGCAACGACAACTACCGTACTACTGGACAATCGCACTCCTGCAAAAACAGCAGCGTGGATATTGGTGCTTGTCTTCCTACCCGTCATAGGCATAATACTTTATTTCTTCTTCGGACAGAACACCCGACGTGAACGGTATATCTCCGAACACTCTACGGACATGCTCACAAAACGCTCACTGCTGGAGTTCACCGAACAGAAAAACCTCCATATCCCTGAAGAACAGGAGGTGCTCATAAAACAGTTCGCACTGCAGAACTGGGCACTGCCGTTTAAAAACAACGAGATAGAGGTGTTCACCGACGGCTACTCCTTCTTCGGAAGACTCCTGCATGACATCCTCTCGGCAACGCAAAGCATACACATCGTAACATACATCTTTGAGGATGACTCCTTGGGAAATCTTATTGCCGACGCCCTCATAGACAAGGCAAAACAGGGTGTCGAGGTAAGACTGATATACGACGATGTGGGCTCATGGAAGACAAAAAACGCTTTCTGGGAGCGCATGAGGAATGCTGGTATCGAGGTTCACGGATTCATGCCGGTGAGGTTCCCTTCGTTTACCAGCAAGATAAACTACCGCAACCACCGCAAGATAATAGTTATCGACGGAAAGGTGGCGTATATCGGAGGAATGAACATCGCCAAACGCTATATCTCCTGGCGCGACACACACTTGAGGATACAGGGAGGCGCTGTCTTCGGTGCACAACGGGCATTCTTCATTGACTGGTATTTCGTTGACGGCACACTGATAACGAACCGTAAATACTACCCAGTACACAAGGACAACATCGAGAACAACTGTGTTATACAGATTGTCACTTGTTCGCCAATATCTCCTTGGACAGACATCATGCAGGGATATGTCAGAATACTTCTGCAGTCGCGCAAGTACGTCTATATGGAGACACCATACTTCATCCCCACCGACGCTATAATGTTCGCTATGCAGACGGCGGCTTCGGCAGGAGTCGATGTGCGACTGATGATTCCGTCGAAGGGCGATGCACGTTTCGTACAGTGGGCAAGCACCTCTTACGCCCTGCAGGCTAAAGAGGCTGGAATAACGGTGTATCTCTACGACGGGGAGTTTAACCACACGAAACTCCTTGTTGCCGACGATAAGCTGTGCTCCTGTGGATCGGCGAATATCGACTTCCGCTCTTTTGAGAACAACTTCGAAGCTAACGCTTTCATCTACGACGAGGACTTTGCCCTGCGAATGAAGGCTATCTTCAACGAAGATGTCGAACACTGTAGGGTGCTCGACATCTCTTCACGTCCCTTCTTCAAACGTCTCAGGGACTCTGTTGTCCGGCTCTTGGCGCCGTTATTATAAAGCCTTGAAACTCTCCAAGTCTTCTACCTTGAAGTTCTTGATGTAAGCCGCCTTGCCACATACATCTTCCTCTGTCATGCGAACATATACGTTTGCTGACTTCTCGAAGAGCTCAGGAGCCTGTGCTGCATCGCGGACGATAAGCAGCGACATAACTATCTCGGCTGTCATGTCGTACAGACGACGTGCCAGGAAGTCGTGAGCATCCTGATTATCGAGTGCCTTGACATTAGCAAGTGCCTCCTCATAAACCGGGATGAGTTTCTCAATACGAGCCTTGAGGGCTGCATCAGCTCCTGCGGGCAGAGCTGCCAACATATCCTTGATGTTTGCAAGCATAGTGCCGTTAGTGATGTAACGTATTGCTGCAACGACCTGAAGCTGCGTGGTACCTTCGTAGATAGAGAAGATACGAGCATCGCGGAACAGACGCTGACTCTTGTACTCCATAATGAAGCCAGAACCTCCGTGGATAGAGATAGCATCGTAGGCATTCTGGTTAGCGTACTCTGAGTTCATACCCTTAGCCAGTGGAGTGAAGGCATCAGCGAGGCGCTGGTACTTCTTAAGCTCCTGCTTCTCCTCTGGCTCTAACTTGCGGTCGCGTTCGATATCCTCAAGACACTTATACACATCCACGTAGCATGCTGTTTCGTACAACAATGAACGACCAGCATCCAACTTCGCCTTCATGCGTGAGAGCATATCATATACTGCGGGGAAGTTGATAATCTTCTCACCGAACTGTGCACGCTCCTTAGCGTATGCGAGTCCTTCGTTATATGCTTCCTGTTCAACACCAACACTCTGTGCGGCAATACCCAGACGGGCACCGTTCATCAGCGCCATAACGTACTTGATAAGTCCCAGACGGGTGCTACC
>CAMUVE010000064.1:0-10992 GCA_947163985.1 uncultured Prevotella sp. | reverse complement strand
GATAGTACAGAGCTATTGGTCAAAGGCATATCAGAACACGCCAAATAGCGGGTGGACATTTCTCACCCAAAGACAATATTACCCCGCAGAATCGGCAATTTCTCCATTATAGTTAAATGTATTATACAAAAAAATCATGAAAATAATAGAAATTGTATAAAGAAAATTCAAAATAGCCTACATGCCTACATAAAATCAACGGAAATGCCTTTATATAAAGGTTTTTTCAGCATTTCAAACCTACATAAAACCTACATAATACCTACATAAAGCCTACATAAAGCCTACATAAAGCCTACATATTTCTCACAAAATTCCCACATCCGTCAGCATAATTTGCTCCATTTTACCATTAAGTAACTCTCTCGTCAATAACAAAACAGCCTATCTCCACACCAAAGCAGCATTGTTACAACAAAATTCTCTCGAGAATTTACCCGCAACCCACCTTCATAGCAACCCTAAGTAGGCTACTTAGCACAAAATTCTCTCGAGAATTTTATCACAACTCATTGTGTTAGAGCTGCAAAAGACGCACCAAACATCACGATACGTCGCTACTTATAGACTCCAACAAACAGGTATTTATGCCAAAATACACCAATTTCATGTATGCATCATGTAGGTTTTATGTAGGTTTTATGTATGCTAAAATTTTCATTATCTCCTGATATACTGATATATACGCAAATATTATGTAGGCATGTAGGCAAAATGATAAATTCAAAAAAAATATTCTCAATAATTTAGTATTTCACACCACTAGTGTCCGGTTAAATTCTTCCGAACGTTAATTAAATGCAGTCTTCACACAGATATGGATTGCCGTCTGTGACTACCTGCTGCTTATTATTGCTTTGAAGATGTATCATGTCGAACAAAATCTTTACATATTCTCTAATGTCATCGGCCAAGTTCTATTTGAGAGGACTCCGCTGAATGAACTTTTTGACAAACCAATTATTAATCAAAATCTGGAAAATGATCGCCAACTTTCGCTTTGGTGAAATTTAACCGGACTGTAGTGATTTTATTTTATAAACTGCCAAAAAGTTCAGGCAAAAGTTACGCTAATTTTTTTTCGTATAAAATAAAAAGACTGAAAAAACGTTTCTAAATTATGCAAAAGATAAAAAACTGCATAATAATTGTAGTCGTAGTTTTTCTACTCACAGGATGTGGTGCAGAACACAGCATGAAAAAAGGTGAGAAATTTCTCGCCATAGGAGAGTATTATGAGGCGTCAAACCACTTCAAACAGGCTTATAGCCGCACCAAAGCCACAGAACGTGAAAAGCGCGGACAGAGGGCGGCGAAGATGGCTTACTGCTACGACCGTATGGGACAAACGCAGAAGGCTATCGCAGCATACCGTAATGTCATAAGATACAAGCAGGACTCCTTGGAGACACACCTCGCCTTCGCACGACTGCTGCTGAAGAACGGCAACTATCGTGAGGCGGAACGCGAATATCAGGGTGTCTTGGACAGCCTCAACAGCGCCCAAAACATTAACCTCTCTAAAGACCCGTCGGACATTATAACACTTGCCCGCAACGGCATCACGGCGGCACGTACAGCACCAACGATAAAGGAACAGGGCTCGCGCTATACTGTCAAGAAGATGGACATCTTCAACTCCCGTCGCTCCGACTTCTCACCAATGCTCTATGGCGACGCCTTCGACCAGCTGTACTTCACATCGACACGTAACGAGGCGCAAGGTGACGAGCTTAGCGGAATAACGGGCACGAAAGCAGGCGACATATTCTATTCGCAGAAGGACGACAAAGGAAAATGGGGAAAGCCCGAAACAATAGAGTCTGGACTGAACACCGAGTTCGACGAGGGAGCGTGCTGCTTCTCTACCGACCAGAGAGAGATGTACCTGACACAGTGTGTTACGGACCCTTCATACCCCCGCTACGCCACAATAGCGGTAGCACAACGCTCTGATGCCGCATGGGGAAAAGCGACGAAGATGGAGATAACGAAGGATACCCTTTCGAGCTATGCCCATCCGGCTATCTCGCCCGACGGACAATGGCTCTACTTCGTATCTGATATGCCTGGCGGCAAAGGCGGTCTGGACATCTGGCGCATCCGTCTTACAAGTGCCGGACTGGGAGGAGTAGAGAATGTAGGAGCGCCGATAAACACTCCTGGCGACGAGATGTTCCCAACGTTCCGTCCTAATGGCGACCTGTACTTCTCGTCGGACGGACATCCGGGAATGGGAGGCTTGGATGTCTTCATAGCTACCGTCGGCAGCAACGGAAGATACCAGCTGGAACACCCGGGATACCCGCTTAACTCTCACGGTGACGACTTCGGACTGACCTTCGAGGGTGTTAAGAACAGAGGATTCTTCTCGTCAAACCGCGACAACGGACGCGGGTTCGACCACATCTACAGCTTCGAGAATTCCGAGATAATACAGAGCATCAAGGGCTGGGTATATGAGATGGACGGCTACGAGTTGCCCGCAGCACAGGTTTATCTTGTCGGCGACGACGGCACGAATATGAAACTCAGCGTGAAGGGTGACGGCTCCTTCGAACAGGTCATAAAGCCTAACGTGCACTATGTCATGCTTGCGGCGTGCAAAGGATTCCTCAACCACAAGGAGGAGCTCTGCGTGGAACCAGCTACCGACTCCGAAGAATACACCTTGCAGTTCCCGTTGGCGAGCATCCGCGTGCCTGTACTCATAGATAACATCTTCTACGACTTCGACAAGGCTACGCTGCGTCCCGAATCGACAGCGGCTCTCGACGAGCTGGTAAAGATGCTTCAGGAGAACCCCAACGTGACGATAGAGCTCTCGGCACACTGCGACTATCGCGGTTCCGCGTCGTACAACAAGACGCTGTCACAGCATCGTGCACAGGCTGTTGTTGACTACCTCATAGCTCACGGCATACCTGCCGACCGACTGACACCTGTAGGCTACGGAAAGGAGAAGCCTAAGACGATACGTAAGAAACTCACCGAGAAATACCCTTGGCTCAAGGAGAACGACGTCCTCAGCGAGGAGTTCATCAAGAAACTCAACGAGGAACAGCAGGAGATATGCAACCAGCTGAACCGCCGTACGGAGTTCATCGTGCTACGTACTACCTACGGTATGTTCGACGAGAAGGGACAACTGAAAAACCCGCCAAAACCAAAGGAGGTTCCAGCGGGCGATATCGAGGAGGAATATATCTTCGATTAGAGAATCTTTCCGCAGATACGGAAGTTCAAACAAGGCCATACAGAGAACTTGGAGATGATGTCGATAGCCTTACCGACGTCCCTATCGCCAGCCTTGTCCTTCTCAATGTCAATGTCCTTATTACCGCTGAAGGTAACCTTAGGAGTGCTCCAGAACATACATCCTAGCTCTACCTGAACGCCCACGCGCTTGTTCATAGGTACAGGACGTCCGAAACCTACGCCCAGATAGGGTTTGAAGCCGTTAACCTTGACGTTGAACTCGACGTCTCCGTTGGCGTTAGGACCGAGGTCTTTATAGTCTCCCTGAGTAGCGTAAATCTCCTTGATAGGAGTTGTTGCACCCGGAATAATTCCTATGTTAGCATTATACTCCCTGATAGCGGCATTTGCCTGGTTGACAATCTGCAGAGAACCTGCGTCTTTGTTATAAACCTTGATAATCTGGCTGCCACCGAAGTATGCACCGACAGTCACAAAGAACGGGAAGCCAGTGCTCTTGAAGGGGAAGATGTCGAAAAGAAGCTTACCATTGGTGAAACCGAGCTTTCCCTGAACGGCATACTCACGCTTAACCTCCTCGGTAACAACGAGTTCTTCTTTTTCGATGTTCGTCAAGACCTGGTTTATACGAGCACGATTGTCGTTGAAGTTTTTTACATCATTAGCAGAAAGCTTGATGTTAGTGTTGTACTTAATGTTAGGCATAATAGCCATACCTGCACGAATCTGAACATAAGGAGTACACGTAGTAGCTACGTCAAAACCAATAAGACCTGGGGTACCTGTGGTGACACCGACAGAAAGATGGTTAAACAACATCTTGTCATCCGGGTCCTGAGCACATGCTGTACCTGTTGCGAAAATCGCTGTCAGAGCAATAAGAAACAGTTTTTTCATAATTGTAGTGATTTAGGATTATGGTTATTGTTTAATATCTTTGTCAGTTCCTTAGGATTTCCAGTTGGTGCAAAGTTAACATTATTTTACCAAACCTCCAAACTTTTTCGCATAAATTTAGGTTGAAACGTTAAAATTCAGTTAATAAAACATTTCGCGCACGCATACGTGTGATAAATAATGTATCTTTGTGCCCTATAATTTTAATGCATGAAAGAATTTGTAATATCAGAAGTCAAAGCGGAGACTGCAGTGCTGGTGGGACTTATCACCAAAGAGCAGGACGAAACAAAGACGAATGAATATCTCGACGAACTGGAATTCCTCGCAGACACAGCGGGCGCTGTGACTGTAAAACGCTTTACCCAACGTATGGCGGGACCGAGTCAGGTGACCTACGTGGGAAAGGGAAAACTCGAGGAGATAAGACAATATATCATACGTAAGGAAGACGAAGAGGACCCCGTAGGAATGGTAATCTTCGACGACGAGCTGTCGGCAAAGCAGATACGCAACATCGAGGCGGAACTGAAAGTGAAAATACTCGACCGCACAAGCCTCATCCTCGACATCTTCGCTATGCGTGCACAGACAGCAAATGCGAAGACACAGGTGGAGCTGGCGCAGTACCGCTATATGCTGCCCCGTCTGCAACGTCTGTGGACGCACCTTGAACGACAAGGTGGCGGCTCGGGTTCCGGAGGCGGCAAGGGCTCGGTGGGTCTTCGCGGTCCTGGTGAGACACAGCTGGAGATGGACCGCCGTATCATCCTGCAACGCATAACACTGCTGAAACAGCGACTCATAGAGATTGACAAGCAGAAGACAACACAGCGCAAGAACCGCGGACGACTTATCCGTGTGGCGCTGGTGGGCTATACCAACGTGGGGAAATCTACTCTTATGAACCTGCTCTCGAAGAGCGAGGTGTTCGCAGAGAATAAGCTCTTCGCCACTCTCGACACCACAGTACGCAAGGTGGTCATCGACAACCTACCCTTCCTGCTTGCCGACACGGTAGGATTTATCCGTAAGTTGCCCACAGACCTCGTAGATTCGTTTAAATCAACACTCGACGAGGTTCGCGAGGCTGACCTGCTGGTGCACGTCGTAGATATCTCGCACCCCGACTTCGAAGACCAGATACAGGTAGTCAACAAGACCCTCGAGGAGTTGGGATGTGCCGAGAAACCTATGATGATGGTGTTCAACAAGATTGACGCCTACCAGTGGGTGGAGAAAGAACCCGACGACCTCACCCCTCCTACGAAGGAGAATATCAGTCTTGAGGAGCTGGAACACACCTGGATGGCTAAGGTGAGAAACGAAGACGGCATAGAGCCACTATTCATCTCGGCAAGGGAGAAGATAAACATCGACGAGCTGCGCGACACTTTCTACAAGAAGGTTCGTGAACTCCACGTACAGAAATATCCGTATAACGATTTTTTATATAACACAGAAGAACTATGAGTGACTACAGACAACTTACAGAACACGAGATTAATGTTCTGGAAAACAACAACTGCTGGGCAGAGAACTGGGAGAACGTACACGTAAAAGACGGTTTCATACCGAACTTCTTCCATCGTGTAATGTTCTATGGAAATATACAATTAGGAGTCTTCGACTCACAGGTGGAGGTGTCAACGGGCTTCACCAAACATGCGGGCATCAACGACGCCACGCTGCGTAACGTTTCCGTCGGCAACAACTGCCTCATCGAGAAGGTGGGCAACTTCATCAACAACTACACCATAGGCGACGAGTGCTACATCTCTAACGTCTCGACGATAGAGACTACCGAAGGAGCCACCTACGGAGAAGGTCATCTGGTGAGTGTCCTCAACGAGATGGGCGACGGCAACGTCATCCTCTTCCGCGACCTCAACTCGCAGCTGGCTGCTTTCATGGTGAAGTATTTCAGGGACAAGCAGCTGAAAGACTGTCTCTCGCGTCTTATCCACGAAGAGATACGTTTCTCACAGCCCGAACGAGGCACCATAGGCAGCAGGGTTAAGATTGTCAACTCTAAGGAGATTACAAATACCGTCATCGAGGACGACTGCGAGATTGACGGAGCGGCACGTCTCAGCGACTGCACCATAATGTCTTCACGCGACGACTCTGTATATATAGGTACGGGCGTTATCTGCGAGAACTCTATCATCTCCGGCGGCTGCTCTATAACGAACTCCGTTAAGATGCAGGACTGCTTCGTCGGCGAGGCGTGTCAGATAACCAACGGCTTCACCGCTGAGGCAAGTGTCTTCTTCGCCAACTCTTATATGGCAAACGGCGAGGCGTGTGCCGCCTTCTGCGGACCGTTTTCAGCATCTCACCATAAGTCGAGTCTGCTCATCGGCGGACAGTTCTCGTTCTATAATGCCGGCTCCAACACCAACTTCTCGAACCACGCCTATAAGATGGGTCCTATGCACTACGGCACTCTGGAGCGCGGTTCGAAGACCGCCAGCGGAGCCTACGTGCTTATGCCTGCCAACATCGGAGCGTTCTCCGTCTGCTTCGGCAAACTGATGAACCACCCCGACATGCGCTGTCTGCCGTTCGCATACCTTATGGCTTACGGAGAGACTATGTACATCGTTCCGGGACGTAACATCACCACTGTAGGACTCTATCGCGACATCAAGAAATGGCCTAAGCGCGACAAACGTGCAGCGTCAAGTCGTAAGAGTATCATCAACTTCGACTGGCTGTCACCGTTCACCGTAGGCGAGATTGTCGAGGGAAAGAAAATCCTTGAGGAGCTGCAGAGAGCTGGCGGCAAAAACGTGTCGTCATACAACTTCCAGGAGTACATCATCAACGCCTCGTCGCTGAAGAAGGGTATCAAATACTACGACATCGCTCTCCGCATATATATGGGTGCAGTACTGAAGCGCAGACTCAAGTCCATTGAGAATGGAGAATTGATAATGGAAAATTCTGATTACACTCAAGAGCAGAATACAAACAGTTTGTCTAATCAGAATTCTAAACTCTCAATTCTCAATTCACAATTCTCCACTATTGGCGAGGGCAAGTGGAACGACCTCTCAGGACTCCTCCTGCCAGAGAGCGAGGAACTGAGACTCCTCGATGACATCAAGGGTGGAGCTATTGAAAGCATAAAGGACATACTGAACCGCTTCAACGACATCAACGACCACTACCGCGAATATCAGTGGCGATGGACCTACAAGCTCATCATGGACTACTATAATATTGAGGAACTCGACAGCGAGGCTATGGAACGCATCCGCGAGGACTACGTTATGGCACGTCGTGCGTGGATTGCCGAAATACGCAAGGACGCACAGAAGGAGTTCGATATGGGCGACGTAGAACAGGATGTCTTCGACGACTTCATCTCGAAACTTGACCACGAAATAGATTACGAAGAATAAATTTTACGACTATGAAACTGAAAACCATTATTCTGTCATTGGCGGCTATCGCTGTCACAAGCGTATCAGCAAAGGACTACAAGTATCAGACGTTTGATAACGACCTGCTGAAGACACGCATCTACACCCTCGACAACGGACTGAAGGTATATCTCTCCGTTAACGACGAGAAACCACGTATCCAGACTTACATCGCAGTACGTACGGGTTCGAAGAACGACCCCGCAGAGACTACGGGTCTGGCTCACTACCTGGAGCACCTGATGTTCAAGGGAACGAGTCGCTTCGGAGTCACCGACCCCGCTGCCGAGAAGCCTTACTTGGACAAAATCCAGGCTCTCTACGAGGAGTATCGCACACTGACCGACGCAGAGGCTCGTCGTCAGAAGTACCACGAGATTGACAGCATCAGTCAGCTGGCTGCCAAGTTCTTCATCCCTAACGAGTACGACAAACTGATGTCTATCATCGGTGCTCAGGGTACTAACGCCTACACCTCGAACGACGTTACTTGCTACACCGAAGACATCCCGTCAAACGAGGTAGAGAACTGGGCGAAGATTCAGGGCGAGCGTTTCCAGAATATGACCATTCGCGGCTTCCACACCGAGCTGGAGGCTGTCTATGAGGAGTATAACATCCACCTCACAAGCGATGTGGACAAACTCTTCAACGCTCTTATGGCTAAGCTCTACCCCACCCACCCATATGGTACACAGACTACTATAGGTACTCAGGAGCACCTGAAGAACCCTTCAATAACGAATATCAAGAACTACTTCAACAAGTGGTACGTTCCTAATAACGTGGCTATCTGTATGGCGGGCGACTTCAACCCCGACGAGGTTATAGCCATCATCGACAAATACTTCGGTTCCTGGAAACCTGGTAAGGACGTCACACAACCTACCTTCCCCGCACTGAAGCCAATCACAGAACCTGTCGATACTACCGTCGTAGGTCTCGAGGCAGAGACGTTGTGGCTCGGATGGCGCTTCGACAAGGCGGCATCGCTGCAGACGGACACCCTGGATATGGTGGCGTCAATCTTGTATAACAGCAAGGCAGGACTCATTGACCTCGATATCAACCAACAGATGAAGATGCTCGAGGCGTGGGGCACCTCAGAGAACCTCATGGACTACTCTATGTACATCCTCGCAGGAACACCGAGGGAGGGACAGACTCTCGACGACGTGAAGGCTCTCCTGCTCACGGAGATAGACAAGCTGAAGCGTGGCGACTTCCCCGATGACCTCATCGAGTCTATCATAAACAACGCCAAACTGAAAGAATACAACGCTCTCGAGAGCAACCGCTGGCGCGCCAACGAATACGTGGAGTCGTTCATTAACGGCGAACCGTGGGAGCAGCACGCAGGACGTCTTGACCGCTTCTGCAAGCTGACGAAGAAAGATGTGGTTGACTTCGCTAACCGTCATTTCCTCGACAACTACGTAACCGTCTATAAGCGTCAGGGTAACGACAGCACACAGAAGAAAATCGACAAACCTGCTATCACTCCCATCCCTACAAACCGCGACCTCGTAAGCTCCTTCGTCAAGGAGATTCAGAATGCTGAGGTGAAGCCTATAGAGCCTAAGTTCGTGGACTTCAAACGCGACCTCACCTTCGCACAGACAAAGAAGAAACTCCCTATGCTCTATGTCAAGAACACAGAGAACGGACGCTTCTCACTGAACCTCAAATATGACCTCGGTCAAGAGAACGACATAAGATATTACTATGCAGCGGGCTACATAGACTACCTCGGAACCGACAAGCTCAGCGCAGAACAGCTGAAACAGCAGTTCTACAAACTCGCCTGCAGCTACGGCATCAGCGTAACCGACAGAGAACTGTACGTTTATCTTAACGGTCTCAGCGAGAGTATGCCTAAGGCGTTGGCACTCCTCGAGGACCTCCTGCAGAATGCTAAAGTTGACAACGATGCCTACAACCAGTATGTGGCACTCATTGAGAAGGAACGTCAGGACAGCAAACTTAACCAGCAGAGCAACTTCTCATACCTTGTTAGTTATGCTGCATTTGGTCCTTACAACCCCTCACGTCACGCTCTCTCTACAAAACAGCTGCAGCAGACCAACCCACAGGAGCTCCTCGACCTGCTGAAGAACCTCTCACAGTACGAGCACGAGATTCACTACTATGGTCCTATGAGTGTCAAGGAGGTTTCTGACGTTATCACCAAGACACACCGTATGCCTAAGCAACTCGTTGCAGCACCCGCAGCACGTCATTATACTATGGAGACGACACCTGTCAACGAGGTGGTTATCGCTCCTTACGACGCTAAGAACATCTATATGCGTATGCTCCACAACGAGAACCGTCAGTGGAACCCCGAGGAGGCTGCAGTAAAGGCTCTCTTCAACGAGTACTATGGAGGAGGTATGAACTCTATCGTCTTCCAGGAACTTCGCGAGGCACGCGGACTGGCATACAACGCCTTCGCACTATATCGTCAGCCGGAATACAAGGATATGCCTGAGCACTTCTTCACTCATATCATCACCCAGAACGACAAGATGATGGACTGCGTACGTCAGTTCAACAACATCCTCGACACCATACCGCAGAGCGACGCTGCCTTCGCTATCGCTAAGGACGCGCTGACAAAGCGTCTCGCAAGCGAGCGCAAGACGAAGTTCGGCATCATCAACGCATGGCTCGCAGCCCGCAATCGTGGTATCGACTACGACATCAACGAACGCATCTACAACGCCCTCCCTAACATCACCCTTCAGGACGTCGTACGCTTTGAGCAGCAGAACATCGCCAACAAGCCCTACCGCTATGTCATCCTCGGCGACGAAAAGGAACTGGACATCAAGGCGCTGGAGAAGATCGCTCCGATAAAGCGCCTCACAACGGAAGAAATATTTGGTTATTAAAGCTAGGAAAGCCTAGGAAAGCCTAGGAGAACCTAGGAAAGCCTAGGAAAACCTAAAAATAAAAAAAGACAATATGAACCCAGAATTCAAGTACGCGCCCATGTTTCAGTTGGGCAAAGACACAACAGAATATCGGTTGCTGACAAAAGAAGGCGTCAGCACTGCCGAATTCGAAGGAAAAGAGATTATCAAAGTCAGTAAGGAGGCATTGACACGTCTTGCTCAAGAAGCCTTCCACGACGTAGAATTCATGCTCCGTCGTGAACACAACGAGCAGGTAGCAAAGATTCTGCACGACCCCGAGGCTTCGGAGAACGACAAGTATGTGGCTCTGCAGTTCCTCCGCAATGCCGACGTAGCCTGCAAGGGCATCCTTCCCTTCTGTCAGGACACCGGTACCGCCATCATTCACGGCGAGAAAGGTCAGCAGGTATGGACAGGCTTCGAGGACGAAGAGGCGCTCTCACGCGGTGTCTATAACACCTTCACCCAGGAGAACCTGCGCTACTCGCAGAACGCTCCTCTGAACATGTACGACGAGGTGAACACCC
>CAMUVE010000063.1:0-11103 GCA_947163985.1 uncultured Prevotella sp. | reverse complement strand
TAGAGAATGTAGATGTTATCCCTACTGGAAGTATCGGACTTAACGCTGCCCTCGGCGTTGGCGGCTACCCCAAGGGACGCATTATAGAGATATACGGTCCGGAGTCGAGCGGTAAGACAACGCTTGCCATCCACGCTATTGCTGAGGCTCAGAAGGCTGGCGGTATCGCTGCCTTCATCGATGCCGAGCATGCCTTCGACCGTTTCTATGCTCAGAAACTTGGTGTAGATATCAATAACCTGTGGATATCACAGCCCGACAATGGTGAGCAGGCGCTGCAGATAGCCGACCAGCTCATCAGCTCAAGTGCTGTGGATATCCTCATCGTGGACTCTGTTGCTGCCCTGACACCAAAGAAGGAGATTGAGGGCGACATGGGCGACAACGTCGTTGGTCTGCAGGCTCGTCTTATGAGTCAGGCGCTGCGTAAACTCACAAGTACCATCAGCAAGACCAAGACCACATGTATCTTCATCAACCAGTTGCGCGAGAAGATAGGCGTTATGTTCGGCAACCCGGAGACTACCACTGGCGGTAACGCGCTGAAGTTCTATGCCTCCGTGCGTCTTGACATACGTAAGATCAACACTCTGAAGGACGGCGACACGCCGGTGGGTAACCAGGTGCGTGTCAAAGTGGTCAAGAACAAGGTGGCTCCTCCTTTCCGTAAGGCTGAGTTCGAGATATCTTTCGGCGAGGGTATCTCAAAGATTGGTGAGATTCTGGATCTCGGTGTAGAGTACGAAATTATAAAGAAGAGCGGATCGTGGTTCTCTTACGGCGACAGCAAGTTGGCACAGGGACGCGACGCTACGAAGGCTCTGCTGCAAGACAATCCGGAGCTTGCGGAAGAGATAGAAGAAAAGATAAAGAAGGTGTTAGCCGAAACGAAATAAAAAGAATGCTCCTCACTACCGAGGAGCATTCTTTTATTCTATATGTTATTCCTTATAGCTTAGCAAGCTCAAGAACCTTGTCAACAGCAGCGCGAAGTCCTTCGACGTCTTTTCCGCCAGCCTGTGCGTAGTGGGGCTGTCCGCCACCGCCACCCTGGATGAGTTTTGCTGCCTCGCGAATCATCTGACCTGCGTTCAGTCCGTGGTCTTTTACGAGGTCGTCGCTCATCATGATGCTGAGCATAGGCTTGTCCTGGAACTTAGAACCGATGACGCCGAGGAACGGAGCCTCTACGGAAGCGCGCAACTGGAATACTAAGTCTTTAACAGATTCTGGTGACATGTCGATGACGCGTGCTATGACGTTGACACCATTGATGTTTCTTACCTCTGTCATCAGGTAGTTCTTTGTGCGCTCTACTGCCTGTGCGTGGAACTGCTCTATCTCCTTCTTCATGTGGTCGTGTTCGCTGATGTACTTCTGGATAACGCCCTCCAGGTCTTTGGCATTGTTGAAGAGTGCCCTGATAGCCTTTACGTGGTCTTCGAGAATATACATGAGGTCCTCGAACTCCTTGCCTGTCTTGGCTTCTATACGACGGATACCTGCTGCAACACTGCTCTCACTGGTAATCTTGAAGAATCCTATGCGACCTGTGCTGCTGGCGTGGATACCTCCGCAGAACTCGCACGAAGGACCGAAACGTACTACGCGTACCTTGTCGCCGTACTTCTCGCCGAAGAGGGCGATAGCGCCTAACTTCTTTGCCTCTTCGAACGGAACCTCACGATGCTCGTCGATGTGTATGTCCTGACGTATCATGTCGTTGACAAGACGCTCTACCTGGCGCAGCTCTTCGTCGGTAACTTTCTGGAAATGTGAGAAGTCGAAGCGCAGGGTATCTGGCGAAACGAACGAACCCTTCTGCTCTACGTGGTCGCCAAGAACCTGCTTCAGTGCGTAGTCGAGTAGGTGGGTGGCGGTGTGGTTGGCAGCACTTGCGTCGCGCTTGTCGGTATCTACACATGCCATGAAGTCCGCCTTAAGGTTCTCGGGGAGTTTCTTGACGATGTGTACGCTCTGGTTGTTCTCGCGCTTGGTGTCGATAATCTCTACCGTCTCGTTCTCGCTGACGAGCACTCCGCGGTCGCCTACCTGTCCGCCCATCTCTCCGTAGAACGGGGTGTTGTCAAGGACAAGCTCGTAGAAGGTGCTCTTCTTCTGTGTCACCTGACGGTAGCGCAGTATGTGGCACTCGTATTCGGTATAGTCGTAGCCTACGAACTGCTGTTCGGTTGTGGCGATGTCATCGCCACAAACATTTACCCAATCGCCGTTCTCTACCTGTGCGGCGTTACGGGCGCGCTCCTTCTGCTTCTGCATCTCTACGTTGAACTGCTTCTCGTCAACGGTGAAGCCGTTCTCACGACAGATAAGTTCTGTAAGGTCGAGGGGGAAGCCGTAGGTGTCGAAGAGTTTGAATGCCTGTACGCCGTCAAGTTCCTTGCTTCCCTTGCTCTTAAGTTCTTCCATCGCATCGTTTATCATGCGAATACCCTTGTCGAGGGTACGAAGGAAGGAGTCTTCCTCCTCCTTGATGACGCGTGTGATGAGCTCGCGCTGTGCGGCAAGCTCGGGGTATGCTTCGCCCATCTCGTGAACGAGCATGGGGACAAGTTTGTAAAGGAATGCCTCTTTCTGGTCGAGGAAGGTGTAGGCATAACGTACGGCACGACGCAGGATGCGACGTATTACGTAGCCTGCCTTAGCATTTCCTGGCAGCTGACCGTCAGCGATAGAGAAGGCAACGGCACGGATGTGGTCGGCAATGACGCGCATAGCAACGTCGGTGTCTTCCTTCTCGCCGTACTTCTTCTCGCTGAGACGCTCTATCTCGTGAATCATAGGCTGGAACACGTCGGTGTCGTAGTTTGAGTGCTTGCCCTGCAGCGCACGTACCAAACGTTCGAAACCCATACCAGTATCAATGACGTTCATCGACAGCGGCTCTAAGGAACCGTCAGCCTTGCGGTTGAACTGCATGAACACGATGTTCCATATCTCTATGACCTGTGGGTCGTCCTTGTTTACCAACTCTCTTCCGGGCACCTTTGCCTTCTCCTCGGGGGTACGGCTGTCAAGGTGTATCTCCGAACAGGGACCGCAGGGACCCGTGTCGCCCATCTCCCAGAAGTTGTCGTGCTTGTTACCATTAATAATATGGTCCTCGCTGACGTGCTTGCGCCAGTAGCCTGCCGCCTCGTCGTCGCGGGAAAGTCCTTCGCTGTCGTCGCCCTCGAATACTGTTACGTACAGGTCCTTCGGGTCGAGTTTCAGTACATCTACAAGGTATTCCCAAGCCATATCTATGGCGCCTTCCTTGAAGTAGTCGCCAAACGACCAGTTGCCGAGCATCTCGAACATGGTGTGGTGATAGGTGTCGTGACCTACTTCCTCAAGGTCGTTATGCTTGCCGCTGACGCGCAGACACTTCTGTGAGTCGGCACGGCGGCGTGGCTCGGGGTCGCGGGTACCAAGAATGATGTCTTTCCACTGGTTCATGCCGGCATTGGTGAACATCAGCGTGGGGTCGTCCTTGATAACCATAGGCGCAGAGGGCACTATGGCGTGACCTTTTGATTCAAAAAACTTCTTAAACGATTCGCGAATTTCGTTTGCTGTCATCATGATTTCTATCTTTTTTTTTAATTTTCGTCGAAAAACTTTGCAAAGATACTTCCTTTTCATTATTTTTGCAAATAAATTTGGAAAGATTGATAAAAAACTATCGATTATGGCACTTAATACCGACAAGAACTTGAAGTTGTACTACTCCATCAAGGAGGTTGCACAGATGATAAATGTTTCTGAGAGTCTTCTGCGTTTCTGGGAAAAAGAAATACCACAGATTAAGCCAAAGACAACAGGAAACAACATCCGTCAGTACACCGATAAAGACATCGAGATTATAAAGTCGGTATATAATCTCGTGAAGGTGCGTGGTTTCAAGATTGCTGCTGCGCGCAAGATGCTCCATGCCAACAAACAAGGTGTTGATAGCCGCGCCCGCGTGCTGGAAAGTCTCATCGGAGTTCGTGCCGAACTTCAGGAACTGAAGAAGCACTTCGACTACCTCACCTGACTCTCAACTCCTCTCCCCCCTCCTTTAAAGGACAAGTAGGGTAGGGGCTTTTTTAGGATTTACCAAATACTTTTTTCGCAAAAAACATTACACATTACACAAAGCCCGACAAACAAAGGCTTTGCGGGTGTTGCATAGTGGATTTCCCAAACACATTTATGCATATATACTCACATCGTGAATATATATTCGTTTTCAGACCTCGAAGATGCCCTGTTTCTTCATTTCAGTGCCTTGTTTTTGCCAAAGCATAGGTTTACTCCGACCAAACCTATGCTTTACTTCGACCAAACCATAGGTTTTCTTCAACCAAACCATAGGTTTTCCTTAGACAAAACCATAGGTTTACTCGGAGTAAACCATTGCCATACTCGGAGTAAACCATAGCCATACTCTGGATAAATATACACACCGGAAACACTACTGTAAATCCCTTCTGGTGTAATGTGTAATGTTTTTCTGAAAAATAAAAATTAGGAAAACCTAAATTGAAAGAACCAGATTTTAAAGGCTGTTGGGAGTAAATATTTTTAGCAGCATCAAAATTAAAGTAAACTGCCAAAGTATTTGGATTATTTTTACTAACACAAAGAGGGCAAGTCTTACGACCTGCCCTCCAATTTATTATGAATTAAGTAGTGGATTACTTATTCATGAACTTGGCTTCGCCGAATTCATTCTCGTTCGGCAAAATGCAAACAAGTTTGCTTTTGCTCTTACTTATTCATGAATTTCTTGCCGTTAACAACAACGATGCCCTTGAAGTTCTTACCAACTTCCTGACCAGCGAGGTTGAACATGCGAGCGTTCTCAGCCTTAGCAGCAGCTACAGCAGAGATACCTGCGGGGTCAGCGCCACCCTCGTAGATAACCTTCTTATCTTTGGGGTTGTCCTTGTCATCACCAGCGATTTCAACCTTTGCGCTATCGTCAGCCTTGAAGTAGAAACCACAAACAGAAGCCTTAGAACCACTTGCACAGTAGATGTACTCGCAGTCAGCGGTTACAGGGAATGCGATAATACCGAGACCATTTTGGTCCTTAATCTCAGCAAGTTCAGGATTGTTAGTGTAAATTCTACTGAGCCACTGTACAGGATCTTTAACGATATTATCTTCGCCTTCTCCCTTCAATTCACCGGCACAATATGTACCTTTGTCAGAAATCCACTCCTGAGCATTTTCCATATCTACAGCCCACTTGTATCCAATGGCTGCACCTTCCTCAAATACTAAATAAGACTTGAAGGGATTAATTTTTGCTGCTACGTAAACAAAACCATCTTTTTTTGCGGCAAGTTTAATTGCCCAGCCGCTTGTTGGCTCACCGTTTGCGATTGCAGGACCCTGGCTATCCTTATCCTTAGGGTTGTTTTTACCAGTCAGACCACCCTTAGTAATAACCAAATTACCATCAAAATAGAGCTGATTGTAGAGCTTCTCAGGACCAGACTTACAGTCAATAGCCTTCCATTGGTCATCACAAGCAACAGTTACATCAATACCATCATTTGAACCAATAGCTGTACCTGCGGCAACGTCTGCCTCAGTTGATGTTGCTCCAAGTGTTTCTGCATCAACCTGGAGAACTTGTGCGTTTACAGAAGTAGCAAAAGCTACAGCAGCGAGTAAAAATACTTTTTTCATAATCTTTTGTTTTAAATTGTTAATAGATAAAATTTTTAAATATATCTGTTTTCACAGTTTCTTTCGATTATAGGCGGAAGTCTATTAACAGACTTCCGCCTGAAGAGTTTATTGTTTCTTGCCGATGAATGAATAGTTCACAGTTACACGTTTCTTATTGATACGTGTTTCTTTAGTAAATGCTGTGGTCAAAGTTCCATCCTGGCTTATGCGACCAGCAAAGGAAGCCGCCAGACCGTTAGTCTCTACCTGATTTGCAAACTGGAAACCGCGATTAGAATTCCAAACATTTGCTACTGAAGTCGCATTGATAGAAGCATCAGATGTTACAAATGTAATATTAGTAACACCAGTTTTATCTGTAGCAGCAAGGGTCACGGTACCTTCCAGGGTAGTGATCTCACCATTATTGTCAACCTGCCAAGTTCCTACATATGTGCCAGCAGATGCTATTTCTGCAGTAGTACTATAAGACATCCCCTCATCATCACTACCGCAAGAAACGAAGGATGCACCTATTGCTATAACTGCCAATAATGAATATAATATCTTTTTCATATACTTGTATCTTTATTATGATTGATATTAGAATTTAGTATCCAGGATTCTGATCCTCATAGCTGATACCAGTATTAGACTCGAACTCATTTGCTGGGATAGGACGATACCACTTGTACTCGCCGGCTGCATTAGCCATCTGAGAAGCATTTGAGATATACTGGTTAAACTCTACGTTATAACGAATCAACTGCTTAGTTCTGCGAAGGTCCATCCAACGGTATCCCTCAGCATAGAGTTCACGTGCACGCTCGTCGAGAATTACGTCAAGGTCTGTCAGAGTATAACCTGTTGACGTTGTGTACTCAGGGGTATAGGCTCCAAATGAGGGAAGAGCTGCAAGACCTGCACGCTGACGGGTAGCGTTTACCTTAGTCAATGCTGCAGAAATATTGCCTGCCATCAGGTAGGCTTCGGCTGCAACAAGATACATTTCGCTAACGTGGAGAATTACAATATCTCGATAGTCGTTAGACTTCTGTAACTGAGCAGACTCAGCATCATCGAACTTCTTCACACATACCCCATTGAATGTACTACTCTCATTGTATGATTTGTAGTTCTTTGTCTCCTTCTTGGCAACGGTACCGTCATTATTGAAAGTATACAGTACGATGTTTGGCAACGAAAGGATATGAGCCGTTACTGGAGCAGCGAGGTCGCCCTGAGTATAAAGTGCCGGATTTGCAGCGAACTCAGCTTCTGCCTCCGCCTCAGTTACCCAATACGGGAAATAACGGTGAGCTATCGGCATGTTGCTCAGGTCAGCCACATTGTAGTATGCATAATAGCCTTGAGTACCCCAATCGGCAGAAGAACCATTCTTTGTCGCATTATACATAGTTGTCATATATGTGGCCTCGTAGCGAAGGTCGCCCTTCTCATAGAGGTACATACTCTTCTCAGACTGAGCATTTTCACTTCCGACATTCTTCATACCGGTAGTCTTACAGTCATCGTAGTTGCCACCGAAGTCGTTCTGCATGCTGTGACCACCTGTAGAGGAGTCTCCAGGATAACCTGCACGCTCGTACTGAATAGAGAATATTTCCTCTATGTTACCCTCATTCTTAGGAGACCATTTGTCGGCATAAGACATTGTCAGGGCAATACCATTAATTGCTGTCTCTGCCCATTTCGCTGCTTCAGTGAAGTATGTCTTGTCATTTACGGTGTATGTACCCTTGACAGCATCATTCAATGTCGTGTTCAAATCCCAACCTGCTGCGAGATATACCTTTGCAAGAAGAGCTGCAACAGCCTGTTTGCTTGCATGTCCAGTATGGTCTTGATCTGCCAATGTTGAATTAGTATGCAAATCCGTAAGTTCCTTAATCAGTGACTTATATATATCAGCAAGAGGAGTACGAGGATAATTTGTACCCGCATTATTGATATACGACGTTATGTAAGGAACAGCACCAAACTGCTGTGTAAGAACGTAGTAGCCGTATGCGCGGATAAAACGAGCTTCGTATGCATCTTTGGAATCAGCTGCAACATAGCTCAACACACCGTTTGCATAGTTGATTGTCTTATATACATTCTTGTAAAATGTCTCAACATCTTGATTACCCGCTGTTAGAGTGTAATCGTTGAACTCACCAATAGCCTTATTACGAGTGTTTACATAGAGATCTGTACCTTGACAATAGATTCCAGGATTGAAAACGATATTCTTCATACTGTTGTAGGCAGTAACTAAGAATGAAGATGCGTTGTTTGCAAAGTAATCGTCTGCAGTCTGACCGCCGGCAGATTTATTCTTTGCATCAAGAAAATCACTACAACTCGATAAGAGAAGACTAGCGAAGATGAGTGCAACACCTGATTTAAATATATTCTTTTTCATTGTTGTCTTCGTTTATTAATTAGAACTTAATGCTTGCACCTATCTGGTATGTTACAGTACTCGGACCGTCATTCTTAAGTGATGCATTTGCCCACTCAGGATCGAATCCCTGGTACTTAGTTATTACAAATGGATTTGTTACTGTAAAGTAGAGACGTAAATGGCTGCAACCGAACTTGTTAATCCACTCTTTCGGGAATGTGTAGCCAAGAGTGATGTTCTTTACCTTCAAGAAAGAACCATCAACGATACATTTCGCATTGTCCCAGTATGTAGAGAGCGCACCGACACCGCCATTGCTACCTGCATAGTTCAGATAGGGATAGTCACCATAGTGGGTTGTTGTCTGATAAACAGGGTTGATGTATGTACCGTCGGCATTTACACCATCACAGTCGATTAGTGTACCTGCTGGGATATACCAGTCTTCGTTTAGGCGCATACGACCACGGTCGTTTGCGATGTTAAGATATTCTGAGAGGAAGTTTGAATAAACCTTACCGCCCACTTTAGCATAAAGTGAGAATGAGAAATCCCAGTTCTTGTAAGAGAGGTTCGAGGTAAAACTACCTGTCCACTTAGGGTCAGAACTCTTAACGACACGATCTCGGTTGTCAATTTCGCCGTCATTGTTTGTGTCTGCAATTATCGGCTGACCTTCCTTGAGCTTGTAAGTCTGGAAATAATAATCATACTCTTTCATTACAGTACCCGGTGTCAGACCTGCGAGTTCTGATGCCTTATTGTTAGGTACCACCATGTCGCGGTCGCTGACGATACCAGCCCATTCAAAGCCGTATACATTGTTAACTGACTCGCCAACAAATAAACTACCGGTTGTTAGTGATTCGCTTATCACACGATTACCTGTGCCATTGATTTCACGAACTTCATTTTTGTTGTGAGCAAAAGTCAAAGTAGTTTCCCAATTCCAATCTTTAGTCTGTATATTGACAGTGTTTAATGAAATTTCAACACCACGGTTTCTTACAGAACCGATGTTGGTAACCATTGTGCCACCGCCAGACTCCAATGGAAGAGCTACTTCATAGAGAAGGTCCTTAGATGTCTTCTGGTAAATATCTACACTACCATTGATGCGGTTGTTCAGGAAACCGAAGTCAACACCGAAGTTTATTTCATGAGACTTTTCCCACTTAAGATCTTTGTTAACAATTGAAGAAGGATAGAATCCCTGACTATATACTGTTCCATAGGGATAGTATATAGGACCAGAAACCGTCTGCTGAGTTGCATAGTTGCTGATACCATCATTATTTCCGGTTACACCATACGAGAGACGGAGTTTCAAGTTGCTTATCCAACCAATCTTCTTCAGAAACTCTTCCTCAGAAGCACGCCATGCTAATGCAACTGAAGGGAATGCTCCCCAACGGTTATCCTTTGCAAACTTCGAAGATCCATCCCATCGTACTGTTGCTGTCAGCAAATAACGATCAAGCAAACCATAATTAGCACGCAGAGCATAAGAAATCATGCTGTTCTCTGTATATGAGTTCGACGAACCATTAGCATTGTATGTTCCGGAGTTAAGGTTCCACCAGTCGGTATTCTCCATAACATTAGTAGCAGCCCATACAGTCTTTTCTGTATTGCTAGACATCATTGAGAAGAGTCCCATAACTCCAATATTGTGGATGTCGTTGATTCGAGTATTATAGTTTATAATATTATCCCAAGTCCAAGAGAAACCACGATTCGTTGTCAACTTAGCCTCATTTTTATTGTCTGTAGTGTTGTATGTGTCATCATCCCAAGGTGTGTTTGTCGCAGGATTGACGTATCCACCAAAGAAACCTTCACGATAATAAGTGTAGTTGGGAGAGAAGGTGGTCTTGAAATCCAAGCCCTTGATAATGTCGAACTTCAGATAGAAGTTACCCAGCATACGCCATGTCTCACGCTCTTTCTTTGTGCTATTCATAACGTCTAGAGGGTTCAGAGACTTTGTAAAGTTATTTCCCGTACCCGCACTGTTATAAACATCAACATAACCAGGCTGATGATATGTTGTTCCGTCATTCTTGAAAGGTCTCATGAACGGGTTCATGCGATATGCGTATTTGATAGCGTCATCGTTAGCATAATCGTTATGGATATTGGCTACATTAACGCTGAAACCGGCACTGATAATCTTGTTCAACTTCGCATCAACACTTCCCTTGAAGTTAAAACGACGCTGATCGTCGCCTTTGTAGATACCCTTCTCCTGGTTGTAACCGGCACCGAAGTGGTAGTTGATGTTCTGGCCACCACCATTAACTGACAGGAAGTGGTTCTGCTGACTTCCGTTCCGAGTTACCAGTCCTGGCCAGTCATAGCTCTCACCTCTCTGAAGCATGTCTTTCACTGCATATATTCCATCATCATTAAGGATGTAACCGAAAGAAAGTGCATTTGCGCCTACAACATAAACAGGGTTAGCTGTCTCTACCAAAGAGCCATTACCACCGTATGCGGTCTGACGTGCAAAACGATAGCGGTAGAACTCACCAGCGTCCTGGAACTTCGGCATGCGGGCTGTCTTCACCCATCCGTAGTAACCGTCATAGCTGATAGTCGGCTTACTCTCCTTAAAAGAATCCTTTACGGTCGTACCGCTCTTTGTCGTTACCATAACAACACCGGCAGTAGCGCGTGAACCGTAGATAGCTGTTGAAGAAGCATCCTTCAATACGTCGATACGCTCAATATCCTGTGGGTTCAGCCACTGGATATCGCTACAAATAACACCATCAACTACGTATAGAGGAGTAGTGTCGCTGTTGATTGAAGACTTACCACGAATTTCAATGTTAAAATCACTACCAGCACGTCCTGAAGACTGAGTAATGTTAACACCAGGGTTGGCACCTTGCAGGTTACCCATCACAGAAGCAGCACCCTTCGCATTCAATTTTTCAGTATCAACTGAAGAAACAGAACCGGTGAGGTCGCTCTTCTTCATTGTACCGTAACCTACTACAACCACCTCGTTCAAGGTCTGG
>CAMUVE010000062.1:0-11356 GCA_947163985.1 uncultured Prevotella sp. | reverse complement strand
GTGTTAGTGGTCATACGTTATACTAGAAATTCTACCTCAAAGGGTGTAAGGGTGTCAAACCCCTGTGTTTATCGGGGATAGAGCACCACACCCCAGGGTGTGAGGGTGTGGTGAGGGTGTGGTAAAGCCTCCCCCTGCCCCCTCCAAAGGGAGGGGATGATCATCCTATACCTATGGTTTCGAGGAAAATTCTCTAGAGAATTTGTTGTGAAAACGTAGGTTTTGTTGGATTAAAGAATAGGTTTGTCGGAAAATTCTCTAGAGAATTTCCCGACATCACAACACCCTTGCAACACCCTAACACCCTGGGGTGTTGCGCTGCAAGCCTTTATCCATCGGACTTTGCACACCCTACACCCTCAGATGTGAAATTCCCAGTATAACGTAGTATCTTCTTGCCCCTTTCGTTCTAAGTTTTAAGATGTTAGACCAATGTTCATAACTCTTTTTATTGATTAGTCCAATATATAACTCTATTTCAAGCAAACTTGAGTAACTATAATTTCCCATGGCTCTTCTTCGTCTTCGTATGAGAAATAGCAATTGAATTGTCTCAGTGTTTTCTGGGGGTTGTTATCGAATTGCTCTACTGTAATTTTTACCTCGTTTGCTTTGTCTGTATTTTCTATTGTAAACCACGGTCCTTTAAGTATTTTTACAGCTTCACTATTTTCAAAACATGCTTCAAGAAACTCTCCGTCAACATAACATTTTACCCTGTTCCATCTTTCTGCCTCGTTATGGACATAAACTATCGTGTCTTGTCGCAAACCCGAAGTTACTATATTTGATGCCCATTCTTTGGCTTCCGTTTGTTCTATATCTATTATCCAGGGATTTATCCGTTTTTTATTCTCTCCAAAAACTTCACATATGAACTTTCTTGCCCTTGCTTTATTTGCTTCTAACGTTATGAGCATTTCTCGTGGGTTGTCTGTATGAGAGAATGAGAACCAAGGACCTTTTATATCCTTGGTCGTTTCATCGCACAATATTTCAGACTTTTTTACTGTATAAGGATTGTTATCATAATCAGACATATTCCCCTTATAACCAATGCATATAGAATCCCACATCTGGTCATCGTTCATAATATTTATTAACTTGCTTCCTCCTTCTGCCCCCATTTTTACTACAGCGCAATTTGGTGGATTCGCAGAAGAGTCGTCTATAATATTCTGTGTACCACTCTCCGTGCTACATGAAACAATTAGGGGAACAATAATTAATGTCTTTACAAAGTCTTTCATAAGCTTTTTTTAATAACGATGGCTTTAATATTCAGTTCTTATTAATTGATTATTATTCCTTTAAAATGTAAGTTGTATCCTCTTTAGTTTACATTCTTTTGAGAACATACAACTATCCGTGAAACTATATTTAAAACGTCTTATTACGTCGTCAAATTCTATTTTTTTCTCATCATAATTCTTATCAATAATATAATATCTCTTCTTATGTGTAACTTTATTATATGTCTTTGCTATTATCCAATGGCTATCATTTTTATAATCTTCAATAAATTCAGATAAAAGTCCTAAACTATCGTTCCATTGGGATAATTCCGAATATCTGTTATTACATTCATTGTCTTGATAATCAGGAATTATATTTATTCCAGAGGTACATGTCTTACCAATAAAATTAGTTCCGAAAACCATAATATTTCCTCCGTCCCACTCAAGCACATAAAGATTCTTTCCTAATGAGTGAGAACCATTCCATTCCGGTTTAAACCAATATGTAGCATACCAGATTAAAAAGAGACATATTATTAACATCAAAAAAATCAATGTAAAATATTTAAATAATTCACAAACCAGGAACAAAAGTTTATGAAGAGATTTCATGACATTTTTCATCGTTTTAACTTCCCTAATCCATAATAATAAACCTTAAATCCATGAACTTTAGGATTTATACTCAATATAGAGTTGTTGACTCGTATAAAAGTATTACGCGTTTTTCCGCCACCTTCATTCCAATCGTAATCTGTTGCTTCATCATTTACAATTCTCACTATTTTATTTTTTTTATATATGGACTAAAGTTTATTATCCATTATGGTTCATTCTTCCATGTATCAAAAAGAAAAGGATTAGAGCCACATTCTTGATGTCACTTACAACGTCCTCATCTACAAACCATTTCTCGTATAGTACTTGTCCATTGGGAGCCATTACATAGGGATTATCGACTATTCTGTTGGCAATGAACATAAAACAGGAATCAAAAAAAAGAATAAAAAGAATAATAGGAAACTCAATTTTTATATTGCCAAATATTTTGTCATCAATTTTAAGTACGTGTACAACAATTATCAATAATACATATATGAAAGGATAGTATATCGAAGCAAAAACAGAAAACATAACAATGTCAATTTTAATGGGAAGATAGATAAATCTTACCAAGAACAATGTAAATGAAAAAAATAAATAAAATCTTAATGCTTTTTTTATAAATTCTTTCATATTGATACCCTTATTTTATAATCTTTTCTCTGTAAAAAAACATAGCAGTTTCAGGAAGGTCTGGATGGGCATACCAAATCATAACATAATCATTATCTTGGATTTCCCCTTTAAGACCAAAATTTGGATAGCTGCTAAAATAATCTACACTATAATCAGTAATATCTTCGTCCGCTGTTATTACCAACTTATCAAGAAACACAATATCACTTTTTAGAGTTTTTTTACCCCAGTATGATTTCGAATGATATTTCAAGGTATTGTTCTTATCATAAATAAACTGTTCAAATTCACCATTCGGGTAAAGAACAAGAGTGTCTTTAACTAATGAAAATCGACGAGTATATACGCCACTTGGATCTTCAAAAATTGGATTTTTTTGATATGAGAAATATGCCCATATCAATACCAATAGCGCAATAACTATATTTCGAAAAATCTTTATTTTTTTTCTTCTGTCCATATATATGTCTGATTTGTATTTCCGAATCCAAATCCATTTTCTTCTTATCCACTACGCACAACTTCTCGCCCAAAGCACTGTAATAACACTCAATACTTGAAGTCCCCTTGTCTATTAACGAACTGCTCTTCATGTTTATTTTACTCGGCAAATTTAAGCAATTATATTCAATAGAGGAAATATTCTTGTTGAAATATTTATAGGCAGTATTTTTATTGCGATTGCAAAGTTATATAATCGTGCATATAACTTTACACTTTTCGAGTGCTTAAAATAGTGCTTATTTCGTAAGTATCAGAAAATCAGCGTTATAGCGACGCTATAACCTCGTCCCAAGCTGCAGATTCTCCTTTCTTTCCGAATGCGCGGCTATAGAGTTTGCGACGTATAGAGCTTATTCCAGTCTTGGATTTGTATAATAATTTCGAAATATCTGTGGGATTAACCCCTACTTTCAGAAGCAGGCAAAGACGATAGTCTTGCTCAGACATTTTACATAGGTCTTGGAGCTTTTCGTCAAAACCTGCATGCATCGTATTAACAACAACACTAAGATTATGCCAGTCATCATCTGATAACTTCGTAATGCCAACTGGCGAGTTTAACATGCGCTTTAGTTTTATGATGACGTCTGTATGATCAAGCTTATTTGTGATTGTTTCTTTTTCTACCTGTGGTTTTTTTTTGTACTCTTTAATTATCTGCTCATACTTCTGCAACTTGTATTTTAACTTTCGTTGCTTTTCTCTTACATACATTATTGTATATGTTATAGAAATAATGATAACAAACAGAATAATTGAGAGTAGGATAATTGTTCGCTGTTTTTTTTCTATTTTTTCTTTTAACTGAATATTTTGTTTCTCCCTAATTTGGTAGTTATAGAGGGCGTTCATACGTGCAACCGCTTCTGTTGCTGTTATGTTTTCTATAGTATCAATTGCTGATTCGTAAAGTTTATTATATTTAAGAAGCTTGTCAAATTCTTTCTGCTTCATAAAATAAGATGTAAACCAGCGATATGCTGATTTCCTTGCATAAATCTCTCCATATTTTAATAATTGTTTATTATAATATAAAGATGAATCTATAATACCAAGACTGTCATAAATAACTGCTGCAGAACTATAAACTACGCTAATATTATTTGGGTCAACAGACTCTAATGATTTCTTTATATGATAAAGAGCTTGTTCTTTTTTCCCTTCTGACAATAATTTTGTAGAGATTTGTGTGTGTAATCTGTTTTCTAATTTGACATCCCCTGTAATTTTAGCCAATTGAAGAGCTTTATTGTATAATTGAGTGGCACTATCTATCTTTTCTATTGATTCATAGCAAACAGCCATATCCATTAACCCATAAATCATACCGACAGTGTCTTTTGACAGCACGCCACACTCATAGCACCCACGATGCATATCTAAGGCTTTGTCGTAGAGATTACAGAGATAAGCGGTATATCCCATCTGACTGTAGATGACAGACTTTAACTTGAGATTGGTGGTGTCATTCTCTACGAGGTCGAGGGCTTTCTGGAAATAGTCAAGGGCTTGCGGAGCATCGCCTAGGTCGCTGTAAACCCTACCGGCATAGTAATAGACCTCGGGCAAAAGACGCTCGTCGCCGCCATTCTCGTAGTGAGCTATTATGCGGCGGATGAGGCTGTCGGAGGTGCTGGGGACGTACGACTTGTCGGAAGCCTTAATGGTGAGAAGGTGGTAGTAGAAGAGCTCATCATCGTTCATCTGCGCCGTGTCCTTTGCCAATAGGTGTAACGTCTTTAATGCGCGCTCTGTCTCATTTACCTCGCAGAGACTGTCTGCCTCCACAAGTTGTGGAGAGTAAACTGGGCGTCGGCAGGCGAAAACGAATGCCAATAGCACGAATGTTAGTGTGATAATATGAACTTTACTTCTTGACAATGTCCTCTTATTCTTTCAACGCTGATTTAATGGCATCGTAACTTTCTTCCATAGCGTGGTGAATGTTGTCGGCGCCGCTGCCTTGTGGCGGGATGGGTGCGTGGATGGTGAGTGTGAGGGGGTGCCAGTTGACGAAGTGCCAGTCGCGCATGCGGGGCATGATGTTGAAGGAGCCGTTGATGGTTAGTGGGACGACGGGGAGTTGAAGTTCGTCGGCAAGCATGAAGGCTCCGCGGCGGAACTCTCCCATCTTGCCAGTGAAGGAGCGTTCGCCCTCGGGGAATACCATCAGCGAGGTGCCCTCGCGGAGTATCTCGCGTGCCTGGTCGTAGGTCTTGCGAATCTTCGAGGCACCACGTTTATCAACAAATATCTGGTGCGACTTTCTGCAGGCATAGCCTACGAAGGGTATGCGGCGCAGCTGGTATTTCATCATCCATTTAAAGGGACGACAGAGGTGACCGTAGATGAGGAATATGTCGAAGGCGCCTTGATGGTTTGCTACGAAGACGTAGGACTCGCCGTCGCGAAGGTTCTCTTCGCCCTCTACCTTGACGGGGATGAAGAGGAGTCGCAGGATGAACCACGCCCACCACTTGCCCGGGTAGTAGCCCCAATAGTGACCGTTGCCGAAGGTGGTGCCAAGACCTACCATAGCGGCAATAATCATTGTCCACAGCACGGTAATGGGGAATGCGATGAATATCTGATATAGTCTGTAGAGGTATTTCATAGCTTGGGGTATTTGCGGAACCAGCCGTCCCAGCGCAGTCGCATAACACCGAAGAATGCTTCGCCGAAGATGCCGCCCGACATCTTGCTGACGCCTTCTCTGCGGTTGACGAAGATTACTGGTACTTCTTTTATGCGGAAGCCTATCTTGTAGGCGGTGAACTTCATCTCTATCTGGAAGGCGTAGCCCTTGAAGCGTATTTTGTCGAGCTCTATGGTCTCGAGCACCCTACGGCGGTAGCACTTGAAGCCCGCAGTAGTGTCGTTGACCTTAAAGCCGGTAACCATACGTACATACTTTGACGCGAAATAACTCATGAGGACTCTTCCTATAGGCCAGTTGACAACATTGACTCCGCTGACGTAACGCGAGCCTATGGCGACGTCGTAGCCCTCGTCGGCGCAGGCGCTATAGAGGCGGGGCAGGTCGTTGGGGTCGTGACTGAAGTCGGCATCCATCTCGAAGATGTAGTCGTAGGTATGCTGCAGTGCCCACTTGAAGCCCGTGATGTAGGCTGTTCCGAGTCCCAGTTTTCCGCTGCGTTCAAGGATGAACAGACGGTCGGAGAATTCCTGTGCCATAAGTCCCTTGACGATGGCTGCTGTGCCGTCGGGGGAGCCGTCGTCGATGACGAGGATGTGGAACTCTTTTTCGAGTGAGAATATGGCGCGTATAATCTTCTCTATATTCTCTTTCTCGTTATAGGTGGGTATGATAACTATGCTGTCGCTCATGGGGTCTGTTATTTAAGAATATTGCCTGTTTGCTGAAGTGTTTTCTCTGCCAGCGAGGTGTTGTCGTCGTGTGTTCCGTATATCTTGTCATATACATGTTTCAGCTCTTTGACGCCTCCTCCATTCTTCACTACGTGTACGAAGCAGAGGTTCTGCAGACCTACGGTGTCCGAGAGGATTTCGAGGTCGGTTACCGCCAGGTCGGAGAGTGCCAGCTGGTAGGCGTCGTCGCTATTGTCATCGACGAAGCGTTGTACGTCGCCGAGGGTTTCGAAGCCGAAGTCCTCGAGCAGTGGGAGGTACGACATGAACGGGGCGGGGAAGAGCTCTGCCTGGTTGACGGCAGCGATGCGTTTGTTAAGACGCATGAAGGGTTGTAGCTCCAAGTAGTTGCGGAACGACTCCTTGCTCAATGGTACCTCGTCGAGTTGTCCTGACTTCACGAGTCCCTGGAGCATGCGTCGGTAGTCGGACATTATGGTACGCAGACGACTGAACTCGTCGTCGGCGAGCTCCAACATTCCTGCCAGACGGCTGAACTGTCGACGGAACTCCGGCGGCAGCTTTACAGCACCTTTGTAGCCTATGTCGTGCTCTATTGCCGACCATACGTGCTGCAGGGCTGTGCGCATCTGTATCTCGAAGGGTATGTTTTTCAGTTCGCCCTCTTCGTTTCTTAGGTGGCAGATGTAGTGTAGCGAGTTATATCCGAAACTGTCGAGCTTGTGTAGCTTGCGTTTGTCAACGGAGTTCTCCCAATCTACCTTAAAGAGGTTCTTCACTATTGCCGCCACCTTATCGACGTCGTCGGTGTAGTAGGTGATAACACGTATTCCTACGAGGTCGGTGACGTCGTTGATGGTGTTGTACTTTTCGCCTTTTATCTCGAGTTTCCCTCTTAACGACTTCTCCGTCTTTACTCTGCGTTCTATGGAGTTTATCTCCACACCTTGTGCGCGGAGCACTTCGTTAAGCTGGTCGTACGTCTTCTGTGCCAACCTCTGCAGTATTGGCAGTTTCTCGTGATAGGCTGAAAGTATTTCCTCTGCGTGGGGACTCAGTTGCACACTCATGTTTATTTGAATTCAAAGAGGTTTGTAAAACCAGTCATTGCCAATACGCTCCTGATGTTGTTGTTGACGCCAGAGATATATACGTGGCTGCCCTTTGGCTTGGCGTCTTTGAGTACTGCGAGCAATAATCGGAGACCGCTTGAGGAGATATAGTCAAGTCTGGTGCAGTCGAACACGATGTTCTTGCCATTTGCCTCGTAGAGCGGTTGCAATGCCTTTTCTGTTTCTGTAGCTGCTGCTGTGTCGAGGCGTCCCTCGAGGATAGCTCTCAGCTCATTGTCTTGTTCTTTAATAATTGTAGTCATATCCTTGTTATATATATAATGTTCAACATTAGTTTTTTAAATTCTTGCATAGTGTGAGGATGTTCTTCTCGTTGCGTCGCTCGTAACTCACATTGTCCATAATCTGTGTTACGAGGAAGATGCCCAGTCCTCCGATAGCCCTCTCGTCGGCAGACAGCTGCACGTCGGGAGTCTGGTGTTTTGTGGGGTCGAAGGGTGTGCCGCTGTCTATGAGCACGAACTTCATTTGTGCCCCGTCGCACAGTGCCCGTATGTCAACGTCGCCTTTGGTGCCTTTAGGGTAGGCGTAGTTCATGACGTTGACTACAGCCTCTTCGAGTGCGAGGTTCATCTGCATCACCGTAGAGCCGTCGATATTCAGGCGACTGCATACATTGTCCACGAAGCTTGTCAACTGCGGCACAGCGGCAATGTCGTTGGGTAGTGTTATGCTTTGATTCAACTCTTCACTCATAGTGTAATACGATTTTATACTTGCCAGTCGTTAAACGTCTTACAAACATCAAGTACGAAGTCCTTCTCCTTGAGGACGCGTTCTTTGAAGGCTTCCTGGCACTCCCTGATGACCTCCTGTGGGAAGGAGTCGCTGAGCGACAGCCAGGTGAAGTTTCTCAGTTTCGCCACAACGTGGATCTGGTCACAACGATGTGCCTTGTCGGCAGCGTCGAGGTCTTTGAAGTAGTAGTCCAAGGTCTTCAGCCACACCTTCTCGCCCAGCTCGCGTGGCAGACCGATGGTAGCTTCGTAGTTGCCAATGAAGTCGTACATTGCGGAGCGTGCGTGTCCGAGGTCCAGCAGTGGGTGACCGTATGACATCTCGCCCATATCGATGAGCATCAGTTCGCCGTTCTGCATCATAGCGTTCTTTGTCTGAAGGTCGCAATGAAGGAGTCGGCGCGACTGAGGAATGTTATCCACGATTTGCATCATAAGGTCTATTGCTTCGGTATCGAAGTATTTTGCGATGTGTTCTACCGCATTTCTCTCGTTAGCCAGCGCACTCGGCATAAGACTTGTGTCTGGAATCTCGATGTTATGAAGCGTGTGGAACAGATTAGCATACATCTCGGCGTATCTGTCGGCATTGTCGGGGTCGCGACTGATGATGGTACTCAGTGTTGCGGAGTTAATGAGTTCGTAAACAAGTCCGTAGCAGTTGCCTACCCTTACGATGTCGAACGAGATGGCTGTAGGCATACCGAGGATGAAAGCCTCCTTAGAGACGAAGATTTCTTTCTTCACCTCTTCGGGTGTGGTGCCTTCGCGGAATACCTTTATAATAGTCTCGTCGTCGATACGGTAAACGGTACCTACACCACCTCTACCGATTATTTCGCATCCCGTGATGTCAACGTTGCGCATAACACGTTCGATGTTCATTATCTTTGTGAAGCCCGTCATTTCGAAAACATGATAGACGTCGGTACTGGCGTTGATGATGCGGAAGTCGGTGTAGCGCTTAGCAAGACCGAGCATTATTCGCAGTCCGGAACTTGAGATATATTCGACATCTTCAACGTCGCAGGTAAGCTGGTCTATCTCTCCGCATGTTTTTAGCAGGCGCTCTATTTCGTCATTTACGCCTTGCGTTGTCAGAGTGTCCAGACGCCCACTAATACGTAGCGTTACGTTTCCATCGTTATTGGCTAAAGTAGTGTTCATATCAGTAATTTTGTACAAAGGTACGCATAAGTGAGCGAAAAACCAAAGGAAAATTAGAAAAAAATATTATCTTTGCACCATGAAAATAGAAGACCTCATAGAACTGTACGCCCATTCGCCACAGGCGAAAGCCCTGTCAGGAGCTCTCAGCGACACTTCAAAACAACATATCACAATCAACGGACTTGCTGCCAGCGCCGCGTCGGTACTCTTTGCTGCCGCTATGCGCAGGTCGCCGCAGACGGTACTCTTCGTACTTAACGATGCCGACGAGGCAGGCTATTTCTATCACGACATGACGCAGTTGACGGGAACCTCGGGAGTGCTGTTCTTTCCGGGGTCAACAAAGGCGCGACTGACGGAGAAAAACTCACATCCCGATGCCGCCAACGAGATACTGCGTACCGAGGCTATGGCGGCACTTACAAGTGGTAACGACAAGCAGCTGTGTGTGGTTACCTATCCCGAGGCTATTGCCGAAGAGGTGGTGTCAAGAGAACACATGGAGCAAGTCACCATCTCGGTGAAGGCAGGTGAGGAATGCGACTTCGCAAAACTCGAGGAGCGACTTCGCGAGTTGGGCTTTACGGAAGTAGATTACGTCTATGAACCAGGACAGTTTGCCGTGAGAGGAAGTATCGTCGATGTGTTCTCGTACAGCAGCGAGTACCCGTTCCGCATAGACTTCTTCGGCGACGAGGTGGACTCAATACGAACCTTCGAGGTGGACTCGCAGCTGTCGAAAGAGAAACGCGACAGCGCAGAGCTGGTGCCCGAAATGAAGGAGGGTAGTGAGGTGACTACATCATTCTTTAAGTTCCTGCCGAAAAACACCATCGTTGCAATGAAAAACCGACAATATACAAGTGATATCGTAGGTGAGGACTTCGATGACGAGGTGAAGGCATTCAGGACGGTGGAGTTCGGGATGATTAGAGGAGAGAGGAGAGAGGAGAGAGGAGAGAAAATGGAGACAAGGAGACAGGGAGTTCAGGGAGAGGTAACGGTGAATTGTGAGATTGAGCCGCAGCCGCTGTTCCATAAGAACTTCGACCTACTCATAGAGACCTTCAGCGACTACATAAAGCGCAACTACAAGATATACATCCTTGCCGATAGTCCTAAGCAGCAAGACAGGTTGAGGGGGATATTAGAGGAGAGAGAAATCACTTTTACTCCCGTTGACCACACCCTGCACGAAGGTTTCGTGAATCACGCATTAGGACTGTGTATCTTTACAGACCACCAGATATTCGACCGCTTCCATAAATACACACTCCGCTCTGACGTTGCACGAAAGGGTAAGGCAGCACTCACCCTCAAGGAGATACAAGAGATGGAGATTGGCGACTACGTGGTACACATAGACCTCGGAGTGGGACGCTTTGCAGGACTTGTACGCATACCGATAAAAGACGGACACTTCCAGGAGGCAATACGCATAACCTACGCCAATAACGACAAGGTTGACGTGAGCATACACTCGCTGTACAAGATATCGAAATACCGCAGAAAGGACGGCGAGACACAACCGCGACTGTCAACACTCGGCACGGGGGCGTGGGAGCGCATGAAGGAACGCACGAAGAAACGAATAAAAGACATAGCACGCGACCTGATAAAACTCTATGCGGCACGACGTAGGGAGAAGGGCTTCGCCTTCGGAGCAGACACCTATCTGCAACAGGAACTGGAGGCGTCGTTCCTGTACGAAGATACCCCCGACCAGCTGAAGGCTACCAACGACGTGAAGGCAGATATGGAGAGCAGTCAGCCTATGGACCGACTGGTATGTGGCGACGTAGGTTTCGGAAAGACGGAGGTCGCCGTACGTGCTGCCTTCAAAGCGGCAAGCGACTCAAAACAGGTTGCTGTACTCGTGCCGACAACGGTGTTGGCACTACAGCACTACCAGACGTTCTCGTCGAGACTGAAGGGAATGCCCGTACGTGTGGACTACCTCAGCAGGGCACGAACAGCAAAGCAG
>CAMUVE010000061.1:0-11391 GCA_947163985.1 uncultured Prevotella sp. | reverse complement strand
AGCCCAACAAGGCTATCGTGGGTCGTAACGCCTTCGCACACTCCAGCGGCATCCATCAGGACGGTGTGCTGAAGAATGTGCAGACCTACGAGATTATGAATCCCAAGGATGTTGGAATCGACGATAACTCTATCGTACTGACAGCACGTTCCGGACGTGCAGCGCTGAAGTACAGACTCAGCGTCAATGGCGTGGAACTCACGGAGGAGAAGCTTGACAGGGTTTATGAAAAGTTCCTGCAGCTTGCCGACCAGAAGAAGGAGGTCAACGATGCCGACGTGCTGATGCTTGCTGGCGCAGATACTGCCGATGCACGTGCCGTGAAACTCGAGTTCCTGCAGGTTACTACGGGTAAGGGCGTGAAGAGTGTTGCCTCTATAGGCTTGGACATCTCCAACCAGAAGTTCGAGGCTGCCGCTTCAGGTAACGGTCCTGTCGATGCTGCTATCAAGGCGCTGAAGAAGATTATCATGAAGCAGATGACGCTGAAGGAGTTTACCATCCAGGCTATCTCGAAGGGTTCCGACGATGTGGGTAAGGTCCACATGCAAGTAGAGTACGACGGTTCGCTGTACTACGGTTTCGGTGCCAATACAGATATCGTAACAGCTTCCGTTGAAGCATACATTGACTGTATTAACAAGTTTAAGAAATGAACACATTATTCGACAAAATATGGGATAAACATGTTGTGCAAATCGTCGAGGACGGTCCTACACAACTGTATATAGACAGACTCTATTGTCATGAAGTAACCAGTCCACAGGCTTTCGACGGCATGAGGGCGAGAGGAATAAAATGTTTCCGTCCCAGTCAGATATTCTGCATGCCGGACCACAACACTCCGACACACGATCAGGATAAACCGATAGAAGACCCTGTATCGAAGAACCAGGTAGATACGCTGGCAAAGAACACCCGCGACTTCGGACTTACACACTACGGCATGATGGATAAGAACAACGGTATCATCCACGTTGTAGGTCCCGAGAAAGGACTCTCTCTGCCAGGAATGACTATCGTCTGTGGCGACTCTCACACAAGTACTCACGGTGCTATGGGTGCCGTTGCCTTCGGAATAGGAACGTCAGAGGTGGAGATGGTTATGGCTTCACAATGTATTCTTCAGCAGAAACCGAAGTCTATGCGCATCACCATAAACGGAAAACTCGGAAAGTGCGTGACAGCAAAGGACGTAGCACTCTACCTGATGTCGAAACTCACTACGAGCGGAGCAACAGGATATTTCGTGGAATATGCCGGCGAGGTTGTCGAGAACCTCTCTATGGAAGGACGACTGACGCTGTGTAACCTCTCTATAGAGATGGGAGCACGCGGAGGTTTCGTTGCTCCCGACGATACCACCTTTGAATATATAAAAGGTAGGGAGTATGCTCCCAAGGGCGAGGAATGGGACAAAGCCGTTGCTTACTGGAAAACCCTCAGAAGCGGCGACGACGCTGTCTTCGACAAAGAGCTTACCTTCGACGCTGCCGACATAGAGCCTCGTGTAACCTACGGCACAAATCCCGGAATGGGAATAGGAATAACGGAAAACCTCCCACAGACTGGTGATGCAGGCTTCCAGAAAGCTTTGGACTATATGGGCTTCAAAGCTGGCGAGAAACTCCTTGGAAAGAAGATAGACTACGTGTTCCTCGGAGCATGTACCAACGGACGCATAGAAGACTTCCGTGCCTTCGCCTCGATAGCTAAGGGACGTAAGAAGTCCGACGATGTTGTTGCGTGGCTCGTGCCTGGTTCGTGGGCTGTAGATCGTCAGATTCGTGAAGAAGGTCTCGACAAGATTCTCAACGACGCCGGTTTCGAGATCCGTCAGCCCGGATGCTCCGCCTGTCTCGCCATGAACGACGATAAGGTGCCGGCAGGGAAATACTGCGTATCGACGAGCAACCGCAACTTTGAAGGTCGTCAGGGACCAGGAGCCCGCACCATCCTCTGTTCACCACTCGTAGCTGCCGCTGCTGCCGTAACAGGAGTTATCACTGACCCGAGGGAACTGTGAATTGAGAAGTGAGAGTTGAGAATTAGGAACCAACGGTCTTTCGAAGTAAAAACGGAGAAAAATTATGATTAGTACTATTCGCTGATTAACAATTGAAAAATGGCTAAACAGAAATTTGACATTATAACAAGCACTTGTGTGCCGCTGCCACTTGAGAATGTAGATACAGACCAGATAATACCGGCGCGCTTCCTTAAAGCAACAACGCGTGAGGAGAAATTCTTTGGTGACAACCTCTTCCGCGACTGGCGGTATAACGCCGACGGTACGGTGAATAAGAACTTCGTGCTTAACGACCCCACCTACGGAGGGTGTATCCTCGTGGCAGGCAAGAACTTCGGTAACGGGTCCAGCCGTGAACATGCTGCATGGGCAATCGCCGGCTACGGCTTCCGTGTGGTGATAAGCAGTTTCTTTGCCGATATCCACAAGAACAACGAACTCAACAATTTCGTGTTGCCGGTGGTTGTCAGCGAGGACTTCCTGAAGGAACTTTTTCAAAGCATAAAGGAAAATCCGAAGATGGAAGTAGAGGTGAACCTTCCTGCACAGACCGTTACCAACAAGGCTACCGGCAGGAGTGAGCATTTCGACATCAACGGATACAAGAAACATTGTCTGATGAATGGGCTTGACGACATAGACTATCTCATTCAGAACAAGGACAAGATAGAGAAATGGGAAGCGCAGAACAAGTAAACAGTTCCTACAGACGCATTCAGCCGTTCATAGAAATTCTTGACTGTACGCTGCGCGACGGCGAACAGACAAGCGGCGTGTCGTTTCTGCCTCACGAGAAACTGATGATAGCGCGAATGTTGCTGCGCGACATCAACGTTGACCGCATAGAGGTGGCGTCGGCACGAGTGTCCGAGAACGAGAAGGACGCCGTGAAGATGATATGTCGCTATGCTAATCAGGCAGGTATGCTCGAGAGGGTAGAAGTGCTCGGATTCGTTGACGGCAATCTCTCGGTAGATTGGATAACAGAGTGTGGGTGTAAGGTCCTCAATCTCCTTGCTAAAGGTTCTGAGAAACATTGTAAGGAACAGCTCCACAAAACCGTTGAGGAACATCTTAACGATATCCTGCAGACCATAGACTATGCCGAGAGTAAAGGACTCTCCGTAAATCTCTATCTCGAAGACTGGTCCAACGGCATGAAGGACTCGCCAAAGTATGTCTATAAGCTTATGGACCGTTTGACGAAGACCCCGATAAAGCGTTTCATGCTCCCCGACACCCTCGGTATACTTAATCCGCTGCAGGTGATAGAGTACATGCGAAAGATGCAGAAACGCTATCCCAACACCCACTTCGACTTCCACGCGCACAATGACTACGACCTTGCCGTGAGCAACTCTTTAGCCGCCGTACTTAGCGGTTGCAAGGGTATTCACGTTACGGTCAACGGACTCGGCGAGCGCTGCGGCAATGCTCCGCTGTCGAGTGTGCAGGTAATTCTGAAGGACCAGTTCAAGGCTAAGACGAATATCCGCGAGGATAAGCTTAACGACATTTCAAGACTCGTAGAAGGATATAGCGGAATTGCCGTCGCTGCCAACCAGCCCGTAATCGGTGAGAACGTCTTTACGCAGGTTGCCGGCGTTCATGCCGACGGCGACAACAAGGCAGGACTGTACTTCAACCCCCTTGTACCGGAACGTTTCGGACGCCGCCGTGAATACGCATTAGGAAAGAACAGCGGCAGGGCAAACATAGCGAAGAACCTTGAGGAAGTGGGACTGGAACTTACTCCCGAGCAGATGCGCAAGGTGACGCAGCGAATAACGGAACTCGGTGACAAGAAGGAGATAGTAACACAGGAAGACCTGCCGTTCATCGTCAGCGACGTGTTGAAGCACGACACCCCCAACGACAGGATAAAACTTGTAAGCTACGTGGTATCGACAGCCTACGGACTGAAACCAGGTGCTAACCTTAAGGTAGAGATAAACGGCACGCAGTACGAGGCAGGTGCTACCGGCGACGGACAGTATGACGCCTTCGTAAAAGCGCTAAGGTACATATACAGGAAATACCTTAACCGTACCTTCCCGATACTGCAGAACTACGTGGTGAGCATTCCGCCTGGCGGACGTACCGACGCGTTGGTACAGACCGTCATTACGTGGGACAACGACGGAAAGATAATCCGCACCCGCGGTCTTGATGCCGACCAGACGGAGGCAGCTATTAAGGCGACAATAAAAATGTTAAACATATTTGAAAAGGAACAACAGTAACTATGAATTTAAAAATTGCAGTTCTTCCGGGCGACGGTATAGGACCGGAAATCATGACTCAGGGCGTTGCCGTTATGGATGCAATAGCCGAGAAGTTTGGTCATAAGGTAGAGTATAAGGAGGCGCTGGTGGGTGCCGACGCTATCGATAATGTTGGTGATCCGTTCCCCGAGGAGACCTTCCAGATTTGTAAGGATGCCGACGCTGTGCTCTTCGCCTCTGTCGGCGACCCGAAGTTTGACAACGACCCTACGGCGAAGGTTCGTCCCGAGCAGGGACTGCTGGCTATGCGCAAGAAGTTAGGACTCTTTGCCAACATACGTCCCGTGCAGACCTTCAAATGTCTGTTGCATAAGTCGCCGCTGAAGGACGAGCTTATCAACGGTGCCGACTTCATCTGTATTCGTGAGTTGACGGGCGGAATGTATTTCGGCGAGAAATATCAGGACAACGACAAGGCTTACGATACCAACTACTACACTCGCCCCGAGATAGAGCGAATACTGAAAGTAGGCTACGAGTATGCACGTAAGCGCAACCACCACCTGACGGTTGTCGATAAAGCCAACGTGTTGGCTTCGAGCAGACTGTGGCGCCAGATTGCCAAGGAAATGGCTCCTCAGTATCCCGACGTGGAGACAGACTATATGTTTGTTGACAACGCCTCGATGCGAATGATTGCCGAACCGAAGTTCTTCGACGTTATGGTTACCGAGAACACCTTCGGCGACATCCTCACCGACGAAGGCTCTTGCATCAGCGGCTCTATGGGCTTGCTCCCTTCTGCTTCTACTGGCGAGAGCACTCCTGTCTTCGAGCCCGTTCACGGCAGCTGGCCACAGGCTAAGGGTCTTAATATTGCTAACCCTCTGGCTCAGATTCTCTCTGTAGCAATGATGCTGGAGTATTTCGACCTTAAAGAGGAAGGAGCCTTGGTACGTAAGGCTGTCGATGCGAGTCTCGACGCTAACGTTCGTACCCCCGAGATACAGGTAGAGGGCGGCGAAAAGTACGGTACTAAGGAAGTCGGCGCGTGGATTGTTGACTACATCAAGAATGCGTAAGCTACACATTATTATAATATATATACTGTTTGGCGTCCTGAGCGTGTCGGCCCAGGACACCAAACATCTGCGTGAGCAGTTGAAGACTGCCAACGAGCTGTTGTCCTATTTCCCTGACTCCACAGATCTGCGTCTGCGTAAGGCGGCACTGAACATAGAACTGCAGGAGTGGGAATATGCTAAAAACGAGTACGACTACATACTGGACCGTCATCCCGACAATATCTCGGCACTCTTCTACAGAGCTTACGTCAACGAGAAACTGTTTCGTTATGCCTTTGCACGACAGGACTACGAATATCTGTTGACACTCGTGCCCGGAAACATGGAGGCACAGCTCGGACTTGCCCTTCTTAATCAGAAAGACAAGCGCTATACGGAGGCTATGGACATGATTAACCAACTCGTAGAGAAGCATCCCAAGACGGCTATGCTCTATGCCGCACGCGGAAATATGGAACGCGAAAGGGGGATGTACTCGTTGGCGGAGTACGACTACACAATAGCTATGGAGTTGGCACCAAAGAATACCGACTATATAGTGAACCGTGCCGACGTAAGAATACTTCAGGGGCTGAAGAAAGAAGCTCTCAGCGACCTGAAACTATTAGAGCAGAAAGGCATAAACCATTCTGCTCTAAAGGATTTTTATAAGCGAGTAAAGAAACTGAAGGATAATTAGTGCATCAGTCCCTTAGAAGTTGATTACGAACGAACCTCCCAATGTGAAGTAGTTCATCTTCTTTTCCTTGCGGAAGTTTACCGGCTCAAGATACGGCGAAACATCCGAGAATGTCTGTACGAGGTCGTATGCTTGGGGGGTAAGACCTGGCTTAAGGAAGTGATATGGGTCATACTTCATGGTGTAGGTCTTCTTGGTATAGTCGTAGTCGATGAATATTCTCCACGAGAAGTTAGACTTATACTTGTATGTCAGCGACAGACCCGTACCAAACGAAGTACTGTTGTTAGCACCTACGGTAAGATAGTCCCACTCGTCGGTATATGTCTGACCCTGATAGTTTTCAGGATAATCAATTGTCGCCATATAAGTGCCATCTGGTTTCTGTGGTACATCACCGTTCTTTATGGTCATTTCGTAGTTGATGTTCTTAATATTACCCCTTGCCTGACCGTCGATGTCAAGTTCCTGAGTAATAGAACGTCCTATAAGAGCCTTTGTTCCAAGAGAGAAGTACTTGCTGAGAGGCAGGTTGAAATAAAGACCTACGCTACCTGTGAATTCTGAGATATGGTCGCTTCTGACGATACCGTTGATATGAGTTACAGGCGCATTAGGGAATTCGTCCTTTTCCTCGTTATAAACGTCATAACCTATTCTGTTATAATATTGCTCTATGGATTTAATTGGGTCATTATGGTCCCAGTTTGGATCTGCCATCTCGTAGATGCTGCCTATTTCGCCCCAAGCTAAAAAGTCTTCGTAGTTTGCATCGCTGGCGTAGTCACCAAAGGACTTCGCAGACATGGCGCGAACGCGGAGACGACCACCGACACCGATATACTTGTTGAAGAAGTAAGCACCCTCGGCATCTACCACCGTAGCGGAGCGGAACTTTATCTGTTCCTTCTGAGCCTGGTAAGCAAGGAAGTCGTTGCCGTATATTTCTTTGTCAACGACATCGTCAACGGTGAAGTCTATGTTCTTGTTGCCAAGACCGATACCCATAGAGATAGCGAAGAACGAAGGATTCTCGTTGTCGAGATAAAGGTCGTTGCGGAGCAAGCCCTTACCCTTGAACATAAGGTCTGCAAAAGCGTAACCAAACTCAGTGGAGATAATACCGAGACCAGCTCCCGACATGACGTCGCTAATCCAGTGGCGGTTGTTAAGCACACGCATAACACCAGTTGCTGTTGCTACACCATAGCCGGCAACAGAATACCAAGGTGAGCGTGTCAGTCCGTACTCCTTGTGAAGGATGGTGGCACCGACGAACGATGTCGCGGTGTGACCTGAAGGCCATGAGTTTGCCGTAGAGCCGTCTGGGCGCATCTCCTTAGCGGTATATTTTATACCGTTTACGAAGGCTGCCATGATACCATAGGAGAGGGCAGAGCTGGCAAGCAGACGAGGCCAGTCGCTACGTCCTTCAACGCCGCCAATCTTCAAACCGACAACCATAGCAGGACCGAAGAACTGTGTGTAGTCGTCGATACTCGTCTTGAAGTCGGTAAGAAGTTGAGTGTTCTTCTTCTTGTTGTTCTTGTCGTTAACGCGGAACATAGCCTTGTCGCCCTTGACAGCCCATCCTGCTATGAAGAGGGGCACACCGACGAAGGTCAGGTCGTCCAGGAACTTGTATGGCTTAACACCGGGGTTGGTCTTTGACTTGAAAAAGTCAAGGTCCATCTTCGGGTCAGCCTGTGGCTGCGCATGTGTAAGCGCTTCAGCAACATTAAACTCCAGCGACTTCTCGTAAGGGTTGATGTTCTCCGCTGTAACAAATGTTTCTGAACTCTCTTCGTTTGTCGTGACCTCTGTCTCAGCGTATGTCGCCGTAGAGAATGTAAGTCCCAACAATAAAAGCAATGTGTGATAGAATTTTTTCATATTTTAGGTTTTATGATTTATTATTGTGTGCAAATATAGCATATTTTTTTGATTAATTATAAAATGTGCACATATTTTTTGTACTTTTGCAACAAAATTATTTCAATGAGCGAGTCATTAACAATTACAAGTCTTCAAAATAGCAGAGTAAAAGGTGTCGTTGCCCTTCAGCAGAAATCGTCGGAGCGCCGCAGTCGTGGACTCTTTGTCGTAGAAGGGCAACGCGAGATAATGCATTGTGTGGAAGCAGGCTATGTGATAGATACACTCTTCGTGTGTCGTGACCTTATGGCTGCCGGCTCCCGGTTGCCCGAAGCCCGGGAGGTTATCGAGGTAAGCCGTGCCGTCTATGAAAAGATAGCCTATCGCGGAAGTACCGAAGGGATGATAGCCGAAGTGAAGGTCCGCAGACTGTCGTTAGAGGATTTGTGTCTTAAGGAGAACCCCTTGATTGTTGTCCTCGAGAGTGTCGAGAAGCCCGGAAACCTCGGTGCCGTACTGCGTAGTGCCGATGCCGCTGGTGCCGATGCCGTCATTATTTGCGACCCGCTTACCGACCTTTATAATCCCAACCTTATTCGCAGTTCCATTGGGGCTATCTTCGGTGTTCCCTGTGTTGCGTGTTCGTCGGAGGAATGTATAGAGTTTCTGAAGTCCAAAGGCATCAGGATTCTTACTGCCCAGTTGCAGGATTCAGAACTTTACTACGAAACCGACATGACCTGTGGAACGGCTATCGTGATGGGTACGGAGTCAACGGGACTTACCGACGTATGGCGCCGTGCTGCCGATGCCCACATACGTATTCCTATGTTAGGACGGTTAGACTCGCTGAATGTCTCCGTCAGCGCCGCCATCCTGCTCTTCGAGGCAGTCCGTCAGCGTCTTTCTACAGCTCCACGACAGTAATTCCTGCTCCTCCGAACTGCACGTGTTCGTCGCGGAAACGTGTAACGTTAGGAACCGTCGAGAGGTAGTCGCGAATGAGTTGACGCAGAATACCGTTTCCTTTTCCGTGAAGAATTCTTACCGGCGACATGCCCACCAGTATGGCGTCGTCAATGAAGTGCATAACGGCATTCAGCGCTTCGTCGCCACGCATTCCCCTGACGTCCAAGTCCTGATGGAAGTTCAGCTTTCGGTTGTCTATGGCCTCGCGTGCCAGTTTACTTATCCTTCCCATTGGCACAGCTTTCTCTTTCGGTGCCTCAGCAACCTCCAGTCGGTCGGTCTTCACTCGCGTGCGTACATCTCCGAATATTACTGTCGCCGTCTTGCCGTCAATAGCTTTAATCTTTCCTACCGTGGTAAGTCCTTTCATGCGTACTGTGGCGCCTACGGTGATGGGTGATGAGGGTTGCGGGGCTGTCGGGCTTAACGGAACTGATGTTTTTTTTGCGGTGGTGTTTTTTTCCTTTCTTTCAGCCTTCCTGCGCTTACGTTCTTCAATCTGGCGCAGTTTCTTATTGAAGTCATCGTCGCTCATCAGTCCGCTTTCCAGTCCTGTTACGTGTTTCTCAAATTCGCGTAGTTCTTCGCGGACTATCTGTGTTACCTCTTTCTCAGCCTGACTTTCGCGTATCTCGCGTATGGTATTCTCTATCTGTCGGTTGCTTTCACGGAGCAGTTCCTCAGCCTGTTCCTTCGCACTCTTTATTATCTTCTTGCGTTCACTCTCTATCTCGTGCATCTTTTCTTCGTAGCGCGCTATAGTCTGTTGCATCGTCTTTTCGTGCTGGTGTATAGCCTGACGTTTCGACTCCCAGTAGCGTTTGTCGCGCACTATGTCCTGCAAGTATTTGTCGCTTTGTATGTATTCGCTGCCCACAATCTCCGTAGCATCGTTGATTACGACCTCCGGCAGTCCTATCTTTCGTGCTATGTCTATGGCGAAGGAACTTCCTGGACGTCCTATCTCCAGTTGGAACAGCGGACGCATCTCGTGGCGGTCGTACAGCATTGCACCGTTCACCACACCTTCGTGGTCTTCGGCAAAGTGCTTCAGGTTCTGGTAGTGGGTAGTTATTACGGCGAGCGTCTTCTGGTTCCAGAATTGTTTCAGTACGCTCTCCGCTATTGCGCCACCTATCTGCGGCTCCGTTCCCGTACCGAACTCGTCAATAAGTATCAGCGTATTCTCGTCGGCCACACGTATCATGTTCTTCATGTTCAGCAGATGACTCGAGTATGTAGAGAGGTCGTTCTCTAAGCTCTGCTCGTCGCCAATATCCATGAGAATATTACGGAACACTCCCGCGTGGCTACGTTCACTCATAGGCACCGACAGTCCGCATTGTATCATGTACTGCAGCAGTCCTGTAGTCTTCAGACACACCGACTTACCACCCGCGTTAGGTCCCGAAATAATAAGTATCCTCCCAACATTTCTCTCTTCTCTCTTCTCTCTTCTCTCTCCTCTAAGTTCGATATCCAACGCCACCACATCCTTTCCCTGTTTTCTCAGCGACATCATCAGCAGCGGGTGCTTTGCCTGCGTCCAGTCTATCAGCGGCGTGTCCTCCACCTGTAGCTCAATGCCGCCAATATGCTCTGCCATCTCCGCCTTCGCGCGAATCATATCTATTGTGGCAAGGAGCGAGTACGACGCCGTTATTTCCCCGATGTGTGGGCGCACCTCCTTCGAGAATTCCGTCAGTATTCGTATTACCTCCTGTCGTTCTGCCGCTTCCAGTTCTCTTATGCGGTTGTTAGCCTCCACCACCTCGGTAGGTTCTATGAACACCGTCTTTCCCGTTGCCGACTCGTCGTGTACTATACCCTGAATTTTTCTCTTCATTCCAGGCGATACAGGTATCACCAGTCGTCCGTCGCGAAGGGTAGGGGTGACGTCCTTCTCCACCAGTCCTTCGCTCTGTGCTCCACGAAGAATGTTCCACAGCGTTCTCGACACGCTGCCCTCCGCCCTTGCCAGTTCCTTGCGTATTCGTGCCAGCTCTGGCGATGCGTCGTCGCGTATCCTTCCAAACTTATCCAGTATCTGTCCTATGCGTCTTATCAGGTCCGGGAACGTCACTATGTCTTCCGTTACTCGTCGCAGCGCACTAAGGTCCAGCTCCTCCTCGTTACGTATGAACACCACTATGTCGTTTATCGTTGTCAGCGATCGCTGAAGGTCGTACAACTCGCTCTCCTCAAGGTGCGTGCCCTCTATGCGCAGTCGTGCCACAGCCTCCCTCACGTCGAAGAAAAACTGCATCGGCATGCTCTTTCCCGACCCTTGTAACATACGGAACTCACGTATCTGTTCCATCCACTCGTTAATCTCCGCCACGTCCGTAGAGAAGTGTATCTCCTCCACGCGTTCCTTGCCGAGTGAACTCAAACAGTACCCACGCAACATTGTGCGTATCTCCTTAAAACCTATCTTTTCTTCAAACGTCTCTGGATAAATCATGGTGCAAAGGTACAAATAAAATCCCATACTTGTATAATTCTGATACCTTGCACTGAAACTTTTTT
>CAMUVE010000060.1:0-11410 GCA_947163985.1 uncultured Prevotella sp. | reverse complement strand
AAGGGGTACATCATTGAGTACGGGCCGCGGAGGAAAGGAGGAATACCTGCTGCAAAATCGAGATGTTCCATTCCCTCGAGGTCTTCTTTTGTATATACCGGACGCACGTCGATTTGCTCGGGTGTCTTCCAGTTGTTCTCTATGTGATTGTCTTTAATCCACTTAGCACCATCTTGAGCCTTGATGCCTGCATAGATGTCAATATTCTTAAATTGTTTACGCATAATTCAAGTCCTCCTTTGTTTAGATACCAAGTTTCTGATTATATTCTTTCAAAGTCTCAAGCACATTGCACTTCACGTGGATGAAGTTCTCAATGCCTGCTGCCTTGAGGTCCTCCATACATGCTGGAGCACCAGCTACGACGAACATTGCGCGACCATCGAGATACTTGAATGCCGGGATGGCGTACTCTGCGTACTCGTCGTCTGATGAGCAGATGACTACGATATCAGCCTTTGCCTTGAGCGCTGCGTCAACACCCTCTTCAACGGTCTTGAAGCCGAGGTTGTCGATAACCTTGTAGCCAGCGCAGGCAAGGAAGTTACAAGAGAACTGAGCGCGAGCCTGACGCATAGCGAGGTTACCGATGGTGAGCATGAAGGCTGTTGGAACCTTTGTCTCTTCGGTATGTATGCGGAGGTCTTCGAAGTCGGCAGCAAGACGTGTGCTCTCGAGCTTCTTGAAAGGAGCCTCGCAGCCCTGCTTGTCGCCACAGCAGCAAGTCTTGCTAACAGCACGCTTGCCTTCGCTCTTCTCGGTGAAGTTAGGGAACTGGTTGGTACCCAGGATGAACTCCTTACGCTTAGCGGCGTCGCCGTGACGCTTAACGTTTGTTGCGTTGATATCGTCCTGAACGGTACCTTTCTTAACAGCCTCGAGGAAACCACCCTCTTCCTCAACCTTGAGGAACAGTTTCCATCCCTCCTGTGCGAGGGCATCGGTGAGGTGCTCTATATAGTAAGAGCCTGCACCTGGGTCCACGATGCGGTCAAAGTGGCTCTCTTCCTTGATAATTAGCTGCTGGTTACGGGCGATGCGCTCGGAGAAGTCTGTCGGTTTCTCGTAGGCAGCGTCGAACGGAGTTACCACCATAGAGTGGATACCTGCGAGGGCAGCACTCATAGCCTCGGTCTGTGAACGCAGCATGTTAACGTAGCTGTCGAAGACCGTCTGGTTGTAGGTAGAGGTGGTAGCGTTGACAATCATCTTGCAAGAGTTGTCGTCCTTGACGCCGTACTGCTTGACAATCTGTGCCCACAGCATACGTGCGGCGCGGAACTTGGCTATCTCCATGAAGTAGTTCTCGGAGATACCCATGTAGAACTTAATGCTCTGAGCGGCGAGGTCTGCATCGACACCGGCGTCGGTGAGCTGCTGCATGTACTCGTTACCCCACGCCAGGGCGTAGCCCAGCTCCTGTACGATGTACGAACCGGCATTGTTAAGCGTGTCGGTATGTACCATAACACAGCGCAGGTTAGGATAGTCCTTGAGGGTCTCCACCATTTGCGGCAGTGTAGCGAGCAGGTCGGTAGTGTCCTTACCCTTCTGAATCATCTGGTCGATGGGGTCAAAACCTACGCCGCCGACGATTTTGCGCTTGTCGTAGCCCTGCTTCTCGAAGTACTTCACGAGGATTTCCGCCAGCTCCTGAGCGTGGTGCTGACAGGTGCGATAGCTTACCTCGACGATGTCCAGACGGATGTCCTTGAGAAGTGTTTCTACGAGTTCGGCACTAACGTCCTTACCCTTGATGCGGAAGCCAATAGAGTTAACACCCTTGTTAAGGATGTCAAGAGCCTTAGCATTGGCCTCTTTAGGGTCTTCAACGACGATGTTCTGGCGAACGTACCACTCGTTATTGTCCTTGTTGTTACCACGTACAAATGGGAACTCACCGGGCATAGCCTCGGGAGCCTTAAGGTCTTTCAAGTCTTCACGACGATAGAAGGGCTGTACGTTGAACCCTTCGTTTGTTCTCCACACGAGTCTTTTCTGGAAGTCGACCCCCTTCAGGTCAACTTCTATCTTGTCCAGCCACTCTTGAGTGGTGGGCGCAACAAACTCGGCAAAGAGTTTTTCTTTGTTTGACATAATTGTTTTTTTATATTTATAGTTGTTTTTCTAATTAGCTGCAAAGGTAGTAATAAGTGAGCACATTACAAAACAAATAGACTTTTTTTTGTTTTTTTCGCACGCAACGCCACACTCACGCCCTAAGGAGGTACTTTGCAAAAAATGGGAGGATGATTTTCGAATTCCTATGAAAAAATTTATCCACGCAACCCTCATTAACGACGTGCATTGTCCGGATAGCTTTGGCGCAGCGTCCGAATAGTCCGGACTGGCAGTCCGAACGGTCTTCGGACTCGATGAAGTATGTAGTTTAACGTTTTTAGTTGACTACTTGAAGTCTTATTTGCGATAGATACTAAAAGAGAAAGTAGCGAACCAGTTGTGCTCGCTACTCTCTCTCTATGTGGTTTTGTGTGATTATTAATCTTCCTCTAAGTCCTCAAACACGTTGGTTCCCTCCATGTCGAACTCACGACCAAGAATTTGTGTGTTTGGATCTGTTAAATCGAGGTCTGTGCTGCTTACTGAGATATCAGAGGTTGTCAACAGGTTGTTGCGAGTCTGAATCAGATAGGTCTCAACAGTCGGATTGATATATACTTTCTTCATAATTGTATTCCTCCTATACCTTATTTAATAATAACCTTTTTGCCATTCACGATATACAGACCCTTGGTGGGCTGAGCAACACGCTGACCAGCGAGGTTGAAGTAACCCTCAACGCTTTGCTTAGAAGTCTCTAGCTGCTTAATACCAGTTGTCTCATCATCGTCGAATATGATAGAGATACGAGCATCTGTAGTGGGCTTAATGTCTTTGGATGTGTGCAAGTAAGCCTTGCCAGTCATGTCTTGGGTAACAGTTGTTCCAACATTATAGAAGCCGCGAATACCACCCTGTATTGCATAAACATAGTTGTAAGAACCATCTGTAGATGCAGGAATATCAGCATCAGAACCTTTTACCAAAAGGTTTGTTCCAGAATCTGTGGTGGTGGCAGGAGTGAACTTATAGGTGTCAGTATTGTCTACTTTCAGGAAAGCACCTTGGTCGGCTTTAATACCATTGCTAATAGAAGTCATGGTTACCTTACCTATTGTTGCTCCTGTAGCATAATATGCTGTAATGTCCTCTGGGATAGCTACATCAAAGTCAGAACTGAATGTAGCATAACCTTCTGTGAGGTCACGCTCAAAGTAAGGAGTGCTCTTCCAAGTCATAGTTGCGAAATTGAACTGGATGTTAAACTTGGTGTTGATTGTGTAGTTAGCCCAACGACACCATGTAGTGGGCATTGCGTTAACTTGGTCAACCTTAAAAGCATCTATTGTATATTTGCTGTCGGTAACTTCTGTATGAGCAGGAGAAATGAGATTGTCCCATCCCTTTATTGCACCATCCCAATCGGATGCAGGAACAATTGCATAATAATTCTTTTTCCCATTTGTGTTGTCAAGTGTACCTTCAAACAGGAATCCATTTTCTGCATTGGGGGTCAACTGTACAGCACCAACGGTCTGGTATATACCAGAACCTGACCAAGTCTCTTTGGTGGGGTCAAAATCCCAACCATCAGAATAAACCAAATAATAACTGGCATCCATCTTCATGATACCTCTGCCGTCGTATTGGTATTCGCCTGTGGCGTTATTCGCATTCAGCTTTGCAAAATAGTAATAGTTCTCACCGCCAGTAAGACCAGTAATATTGATGCCGTCAGATTTATCGGTGTCAGTATCACCATTGTCGTAGGTATAGAACTGAATGCTAAAGCTTGGTTTATAGGAAGTTATAGTGAGCCAGTCTGTTGCACCTCCTGCAGAAGTTGTAGTGAAACCATTGTCGCTCATACCACTATTGTTCCACCAATAGTATTTAAGAGGCGATGCTCCATTGTTAGAGCGGAAGTGAAGTACTGCAGGTGTTGCCAGTGCTTCAGAGGTGACTACAGCCTGATAATTAGAAGGATAATAGTTGAAATAAAGATCTGATGTAGAAAGGTCAAAATCAAATCCTCCACTTATGTAGTTCTTCTTACCCTCAGGAGCCGTTTTCTGTGTAAAATTACCAAAAACTGTATTGTATTCCTCTAAATTCAAGAAAGAATACCATTTCTTACCATCAATAATTTCTTCTGTTAAAGAAGCACCTGGCCATCCATATATAGCAGACCAGTCACCTTTGTTCTGAAGATAAAGGCAAACTTGTGCATCTTCATCTTCCATGTTCCTTACATAAATTTTGCGAGTGGGGGCAGCATTTTCAGTAAAATTACTCCAATCCCATCCTGTAATCTTATAGTAGTTTTTGCTCGGATCTACTGTAATGTCAGTGGTCTGATTTCCCCAGGCCCAACTTGGAGTATCAAGTGCCTTGTCGTATCTCACAAGATTAATTTTGGTATAACCCTCAGGAAGAACTGCAGTGTAGTATTCACCTCTTAATTGCGTAAATTTAATCCACGTACCATCAACTTGATTCCATACAGCGAAAGCTGCATCGTTAGTTTGCCAAACGCCAGCTTTCAAGTAGATAGTCAAGTCTGCAGCACTGGCCATTTGAACCATCCCCGTCAATACGAGGAAAAGAGTAATTAATTTTTTCATAAGCCTTTAATTTGTTAGTTAATATTCTTTAGATTTTAGATTTGATTCTGTTTAGCACAACATAAATGATGGACCGAAGCCCATAAGACGTTGCAAATGTAAATAAAAAAACCAAACAGACAAAACTTTTTCGTAAAAAAAACAAAATTGACTGCAATTTCTTGCGTAAACCATTGCATAAGACATTTATTTCCTTAGGAAGAAAAAAAAAGTTGCACAAAAATGCTTGAGTTGCGCAATTTCTTTGTACCTTTGCACGCAAATTGAGAAAGCATTCATATTAAATAGGTATAAAGAAGGTTTATAATGGATTCAATGAATTCAATAAGTTGGTTAATCGACCTGTTTACCGCCACCGATTCGGTAGCCCACATTGTGCTGCTGTATTCTATGGTGATAGCAGTAGGAGTTTTATTGGGTAAGATAAAGATTGGCGGCATCTCGCTTGGTGTCACCTTCGTACTTTTTGCAGGCATCCTTGCAGGACACGTAGGGTTTACGGCACCCGACGCCACACTGGCATTCATACAGGAGTTCGGACTTGTACTGTTCGTCTTCATGATAGGTCTGCAGGTCGGTCCGGGTTTCTTCGAGAGCTTCGGAAAGGCGGGCATAAAGCTCAACGCTCTTGCCACAACAGGTATTGTGCTGAACATACTGGTGATGTTCGCATGTTACTACATCTTCTTTGATACCAGCAATGTCAACAATCTGCCTATGATGGTGGGAACGCTCTACGGAGCCGTCACCAACACACCGGGTCTCGGTGCCGCCAACGGAGCGCTGTCGAACGTTTTCCCTGCCGACGAGATTCCCCAGATAGCCAGCGGATATGCGTGTGCATACCCTCTCGGCGTATTGGGAATAATCGGGGCGACAATAGCTATAAAATACCTCTGCAGCATAAAACTCGAGAAAGAGGAACACGACCTGAACCAGGAGGCTGAAGCCAACACCGCCGTGAAGCCTCACCACATGCACCTGGAGGTCAGCAACAAATACCTTGAGGGCAAGACTCTCATGCAGGTTCATCAGTTTCTGAACCGCGACTTCGTGTGCTCGCGTTTCCTCCACGAAGGACACGTCAGCATTCCTAACCGCGACACCATATTCCACATTGGCGACCAGCTCTACGTAGTATGCGCAGAGCCTGACGCCGAAGCTATTACAGCCTTCATAGGTCCTGTCATCGAGGTAGAATGGGAGAAGCAAGACCAGCCGATGGTGTCGAAGCGCATACTCGTCACCAATCCTAAGGTCAACGGCAAGACTCTCGGTCAGCTGCACCTTTCACGTCTGCACGGCGTAAACGTCACACGTCTGACGCGTCACGGTATGGACATCTTCGCCAGCCCCACACTCCCGCTGCAGGTTGGCGATAGGGTGATGGTGGTAGGTCCTGAGGACTCCGTCGATCAGGTGGCATCGATGATGGGTAACTCCATACGCCGTCTTGACGCGCCAAACATAGCAACAATATTCATAGGTATCATCGTCGGAATAATCTTCGGTTCGCTGCCATTCGCAATTCCTGGCATGCCTGTCCCAATGAAGCTGGGTATCGCCGGCGGTCCTCTTATCATAGCTATCCTCATAGGACGCTACGGCTATAAGGTGAAGTTAGTGACATACACCACGACGAGTGCTAACATGATGCTACGCGAGATAGGTCTGGTGCTCTTCCTTGCCAGCGTAGGAATAAAGGCGGGAGCCGGGTTCTTGGACACCATTGTCAACGGCGACGGAATATGGTATGTCTTTACAGGTTTCCTCATAACGGTAATACCTATACTCATAGTAGGTCCTATAGCTCGCATGAGATATAAGTTCAACTACTTCACAATAATGGGAATGATAGCAGGTACATATACCGACCCTCCTGCATTGGCGTATGCCAACAGCGTATGCTCTAAAGAAGCTCCCGCAGTAGGCTACTCCACGGTATATCCGCTGTCAATGTTCCTAAGAATCTTCACGGCACAGATAATAGTGCTGTTCTTCTGCGGATAAAAGACATTAAACATCATAATAACAACTACAAATAAATGAAAAAAATTCTTCTGTCACTGGCACTTGCTACCGTCAGCACCACGATGTTCTCACAAGGAGCGAAGAACATCAAGATTAACGAGGTATTGACCAGCAACACCGCCAGTATTCAGGACGAGTATGGGAGACATCTTCCGTGGATTGAGTTGACGAACACGTCGTTCTCGACATACAACATCCGCGGAATGTATATTTCTACTACCCGTGCCACGCTCGACAAACAACTGTCAGCACCTGAACGTATCAAGATGATGAGTCCCATTCCCAACGGTGACAAACGTACGGAGCTGGCGGGACATGAACATCTTGTGCTTTACCTTAACTCTAATCCTGCTGAAGGTACGCTCCACCTGAGGGCTAAAGTAACTGACGGCGCACCTGTATGGGTGGCGCTTTACGACGCTAACGGCATAGACATCATCGACTCTGTCAGCCTGCCCGCAATGAAACCGAACCTGTCGTTCGCACGCGAGAAGGACGGTTCACAGAAATGGGTGACAAAGAGTGAAGAGGCTGTAACGCCAGGCATCACTAACTACATCCAGGTCAACGAGAGCAAGATAGCACGTCTGAAACGCGACGACCCTCACGGCATAATGATTACCGTGCTGTCAATGGGTATCGTATTCTTCTGTCTGGCACTGCTCTACGCATTCTTCAGCATCCTGGGTGTAATCATCGTTCACCAGCGCACACTGAAGAGGGCAAAGAACATCCAGCCTATCAAGGCAGCCGTAGTAACGAGTGAGATTATCCACGAGGGAGCTCACAAGACAAAGGTAATGCTCAAGGACGGTCTGCACACACAGGGCATAGACCGCGAGGTATATATGGCGGTGATAGCTATGGCACTGAAGGACTACCAGAATAACGAGCACGACACTGAGAGTGGTATCATTACCATTAAGCCGCGCACTACGGCGTGGAACCGCTGAGATTAATTGAGAATTGAGAATTGAGAGTGGAGAATTATGATTACATTTTCAGTTAACAGTTAATAGTGAACAGTGAATAGTTTTGATTACATTTTCAGTTAACAGTGAATAGTGAATAGTGAATAGTTTTGATTACATTTTCAGTTAACAGTTAATAGTGAACAGTGAATAGAGAATAGTTTTGATTACATTTAAACGCTGGGAACTGTTTGAAGAAATTGTTAAGCAGCAAAATTAAGAAATAAATAGTAAATAGTAAATAGTAAAGATGAAATATCAATATACAGTCCAGGGCGTCGATTACGACGTTGAGATAGAAGACGTTGAAGGCAACGTAGCGAAAGTGACAGTAAACGGCATACCGTTTGAAGTAGAGACAAAGCAGCCTATCAAGGCGGCACCGAAGGCAAAGGTTAAGGTGGAAGCACCAAAACCAGCAGCAGCCGCTCCTGCACAGCCCGCTCCACAACCTGCAGCACAGCCCGCAGCTGCTGCCGGCGCAGGAACAAAGGTTACCGCCCCACTGCCAGGAACAATCACTGAAGTGTGCGTTACCGTAGGACAGCAGGTTAAAGAAGGACAGACCGTTGTTATTCTCGAGGCAATGAAGATGCAGAACAACATCGAGGCAGAGACAACAGGTACCATCACTTCTATAATGGTAAAGCAGGGCGACACCGTTATGGAGGGCTCTGTACTGGTAACGATAGGGTGAAGCCTACTCGAATTGAGAATTGAGAATTGAGAATTGAGAATTATGAATAGTAAATTACCTCGATGAGCTTTACAGAACTTATAGTTCAGAACTTTAATGAGTTCCTGACATACACAGGATTTGCCAACGCCACGTCGGGCAACCTGATAATGATTGTAGTGGGTATATTCTTCATATGGCTCGCCATAAAGAAGGATTTCGAACCACTCTTGCTTGTACCTATCGGATTAGGTATTATACTCGGTAACATCCCTTTCCGCGCCGATGCCGGACTGGAGATAGGTCTCTATGAAGACAACTCCGTACTGAACATCTTCTACCAAGGTGTCCGACAGGGATGGTATCCTCCGCTGGTATTCCTGGGAATCGGTGCTATGACCGACTTCTCGGCACTTATCGCTAACCCGCGACTGATACTTATCGGAGCGGCAGCACAGTTTGGTATCTTCGGAGCCTACATGACGGCGCTGGCTCTCGGTTTCGAGCCTAACCAGGCAGCAGGTATCGCCATCATCGGTGGTGCCGACGGTCCTACGGCAATATTCCTGTCGTCGAAACTGGCACCAAACCTCATGGGTGCTATCGCTGTCTGCGCATACTCATATATGGCGCTGGTTCCCGTTATCCAGCCGCCACTGATGCGTCTTCTCACCACCAAGAAGGAGCGCGTGATAAAGATGAAGGCGCCACGTAGCGTTAGTCAGACGGAACGCATCCTCTTCCCTATCATCGGTTTGTTGCTCACCACATTCATAGTACCTTCGGGTCTGCCACTCCTGGGAATGCTGTTCTTCGGAAATCTCCTCAAGGAGTCTGGTAAGACAACACGTCTGGCAAAGACAGCAGGAACAGCTCTCAACGACATCGTAGTGATGCTGCTGGGTCTTACCGTAGGATGCTCAACACAGGCAAGCGAGTTCCTCACCATGAAGACTATCTTTATATTCTTCCTCGGAGCCTGCGCTTTCATCGTTGCTTCGGCAAGCGGTATCCTGTTCGTGAAATTCATGAACCTGTTCCTCCCGAAAGACAAGAAGATTAACCCGCTGATTGGTAATGCTGGTGTCAGCGCAGTACCTATGTCGGCACGTATCTCTAACAACATGGGTCTGGAGTACGACCGCCATAACTTCCTGCTGATGCACGCTATGGGTCCAAACGTGGCTGGTGTCATCGGTTCGGCAGTTGCTGCAGGTGCACTGCTCGGATTCTTGAGTTAATTCATAATGCATAATTCGAATAAACCAAAGATGGCTATATTAGACCCCAACACCCTCGCGGTGTTGGGGCTTAAACAGCTTATCGGAGGCGCTATGCCGATGGTCGAGATAGACAGTTTTGAGGACTTCGAGAGTTTCCTTGATGAAGGTCCCGAGAACTACGTGCACTTCTTTGTTACGATGAATATCTTCCTCGCCAACAGACAGTTCTTCAACGACAACCGTCGGAAGACTCTCGTCCTTACTACGTCGGAGGAACAACACCTGCCCGACTTCAACACGCTCTGCGTAAACCAGCCTGAACGACAGTTCGTACACAGTCTGCTGGCATTAGAGCACAAAGGACATCCGCACCACCCTGAGGCAGCGAAGGGCGACAACAAAGGCTCTCTGCTAACACCCCGTGAGACGGAGGTGATGGTGCTCATCGTTCAGGGCTTCATAAACAAAGAGATTGCTGCGAAGCTTAACATTGAGCTATCGACAGTAATAACACACAGAAAGAATATTATGGAGAAACTGGGCATGAAGAGTGTCAGCGCCCTCACCATGTATGCCGTTATTCACGGCTTTGTAGATATGAACAAGATATAAGACCTCAGAGCTTTACTGAGGAGATATCTACAAGATTATTCACAATAGCATAGATTGTCAGTCCTGCAGGACTATGGATTTGCAACTTACGTGCAATATTCCTACGATGCGTAATGACGGTATTCGTAGAGATACAGAGGTGGTCAGCAATTTCCTTGTTTGACATTCCCTGAACAAGCGCCACAATGACGTCCTTCTCTCTGTCGCTGAGAGTGTCGCTACCCTCGGGACTCTTGCTTATCATCTGACTTATCTTCACAGAAACGTCGTTCTGTGAGAGCTGTCTCTCCAAGCGCTGGATGGCGGGAATGAAGATGTTATCCTCTATCTCAGCATGCGCTCCGAGCCACTCCTCGTTCTTGTACAGGTCGTAGAGAGTATAGGTGAGTCGGTTGTTTCGCTCAGTGTTTGAGGGCAGGTATTTTATAATAATGTCCTTCAACTCGTGGAGTTTCTGGGTAGTCTGCCCGTGATGCTTGGAGAATGTCTGTATGTCGTAATCCTCGGACACCTCGCCCTTAAGAAGTTTCTCAACGTACGGAAAGACCGTCTGTTCTTCGAACTTCATGTGCTGACGTATCTCGTGCGCATAGCGGTCGTACATCTTCATAATGAGTCGTGCCAGATTGTCGTTCTCGTCGAGAGCTTCTTTGAGATTCTTCCTTATTCGCGGCAGTTGGAAGTCAAGGTAATATTCGTGGGAAGCCTTGAGGTAGTGGAGAATTGTTTCTACAGAGATGCGTTCGAGTCCTTCCGTGGGACGATATCCGTTGACGGAATAGTTTACGATGGCGAGGAAAGTGTACGAATCAACACCTTGTTCTTCGCACACTTCACGCACCGTCTTATCACCAAATCCAAGATTGATACCAAAGCGTCCCAGACTCTCCAACAAACTGTAGTTGTCAGAGATGATGCTTATCATCTTGTCACTCGGCTCATATATCTTCTGGTTGAACATTCTCCTACCCTCTTGCTTTTTTACTTAGCGTATGCTACGGAACGAGTCTCGCGGATGACGGTTATCTTAACCTGTCCAGGATAAGTCATCTCGTTCTGTATCTTTGTTGCTATCTCGCCTGAGAGCTGTTCTGTCTCAGCGTCAGTCATCTTGTCGGCACCGACGATTACGCGCAACTCACGACCAGCCTGGATAGCGTAGGTCTTGGTAACGCCAGGATAGCTCATTGCTATTGCCTCGAGGTCGTTGAG
>CAMUVE010000059.1:0-11614 GCA_947163985.1 uncultured Prevotella sp. | reverse complement strand
TATATGCTATTGGGTTGCCATCAAAATCATAGATATGACAGTCATCCTCTGTATAGCAGAATGGATCTCCATTTTTATCGTAAAATGTAATACTTCTCATCGTTTTGTTTCCTTGTATTATTTTGTTCTGACTGGCAGTATCGAACTGCATCGCTTTATGACCACCTGTGCAATCAGAAATCAGTCAATTTAGTTAAAGTATCTTTCAAAGTGTTTAATTTTGCTTTCTTGCCAAACACCAGGCTTTTTAGTTTCTCTCGGGTTATTTTTCACCTGGTGCTTTGAACACAAAGTCCTCCTTAATTATATTAATTAAGTTTATTGGCGGGAGGACAAAACGATTTAGTATGGTATTCTCTGTTCGAGTATGAATGATCCCACGTGCTGTTCCTATAGCTATAGTTCCAAGATAACGAAGGAAATCTACAGGAACGCGTTTCGTCTTCTCTAATTCGGATATTGCATCAGGTGCAATACCGAAGAAACATTGTTCCTCAAGAACCAATAGCAATTCATCGTTTTGAATGAAATTAATTTTACATATGCAACGAATGCACTTTTGCTGAATGCTTATCCCGAAATTAAAAGCTGTTTCAATTTTAATTTCAACTGTTGGGTCGTTTACAAACTTCTCCGGGAATATAGCAAACTGGCTTGTTTTTATCTCTTGAATTCTATATGGAATGTTCATAATAATTTTTAGGCTGCATTTATTATTTCTTTTTCCTTACCAGAAAATTTATTTACAGTATAGCTCAGTGACATGGGAATTACAGAGGTATAGTGTTCGTTCTCTGATTGTATATACTCATCAGCATTGGAAAAAGTAACTTCCGGTATTTTGTTTATTGCCAAGGATAATTCGAAGAACTTACTTATTTTATGATCGTAGTTTCCACTAAGTAATTGAGTAACATAGCCTTTGGTACAACCAAGGTACTCTGCAAGTTGAGTTTTATTCATATTATGTTCTTCCATAAAATGTGTTATCTGCCGATATAACTCATTCTGCAACTCCGCAGTCCAGTATGCAGGACTCTTTAATAGTTCTTCTCTTGTCATAATAAAGATGATTTTATAGTGAGGCTAAATACTTTTTCTTTATACTACGAAATTCTTTTTCTTCCGCCCGTTGTTTCGCTTTTGTTCCGCCAAGAATAATGATTTGACCGTTTTTCTTTGTTATACCATATACACGGAGATGACTGCTTTTATACTCAAACTCCCGATAATCACCCTTTTCCTTATTATAATAATGAAATTTTTCTTTTGGTACAGTTTTTAGGTTCGCTACATTGTTCATGGTATTATAAATACCAATAAGTTCTGATTTATATTGTTGTTCTAAGTTCTTCTCAAACTCGCCAAATAGGGACTTTCCATCGATTAGAAGTTCGTAAAACTGTTGTTTTCCGACAACAGCATCTATCTTTTGAAGGGCAAATTTAAGCATAAATCGTTTAGTTGCAACTAAATTGTTTAGTTTTAACTAAATTATTAATGTTTTTTAAGTTTTATTTTAAACCATATACCCTATTCTTAGAACGGAAGTGTAAGTTGCTCGAGTTCATCGAGTATCTTTTTCTCAGATTCACGAATCTTATAATAGGAGTCCAAAACGGAGTTGTATAGGTCTATGAGTGAACTATATATCGACTTGGAATCTGAGGGACTATAGCGGAGTGTACGATAGTTCTCGCCTTCTTCGTTATGAAGTGCCAGACTATAACAGACATCGTCTATTACCTCGTCATAATAATTAGACAAAACAATTTTGCAGTTACCTATCTTAGTTGTAAATTCACTATCACCAGATACGCTAGTTTTTTCCCAGCGAAGATTGCGCATATCTGTAGCCTCAATCATATTGGTAATCATGTTTACATATTCTTCCGGTTTCATTGCTTCGTTTTTATTATTTCTTTTATTATTTCTAAAAGAGTCTTCGTATCGACATTATTTTTCTCAGATGCGAGCTGAAGTTGATGCGTATGCTCCTCCATTGTCTCCATTTGCTTCAAGTAACTCGACAACATTGTATCAATAGTAGATGTGGTACGGTTGATACTTTCCGAAGAATCTATTGACAAGGTGTTACTTGTTTTAAGAAGACCTTCAAGATAGTGTATTCTAAAGAGTTTATCGCTGAGTGTAATGGAGTTACGGTTAGCACGATTCTTTTGTACAATGGCTACCCACAACAGACCTCCCAATACTGGAATTGGCAGATAATAGGGTATTATTGAGTACCAATGTGGAAATTTGAGTTCCTTACATAATAGTGCATCATAGAAGTAGCATAACCACACACATACTGCAATAATTATAACACATATAACAGTACCCGAGATTATGTACTCCCAATTTAATGCCTTACGCTCCTTATCAATAAGATTAGTAAAGTGGCTGAGTTCTTCGAAAGCCTCTTTTATTCGCTGATTCCAATCAGATTTAATCTGTTTATCTTCACGGGCTGCATTTTTTTCGTTACGGGTGTCAGCAATACGGGCGTCAAGAATCTTTGCGACGGTTTCTAATGATGCAAGTCTTTCTGCATCAGGTGTTTCTTTTGCCTTTTCTGCTGCAATTTGTGATTGTATGTTTGTTTTAGCAGCTGCCAGACGTTCTAACTCTGAAAACAATGAGGCTGCTCCCATTGCACGCACATTTTCGTTGGGACGTCGTATGCTGAGTATGTATTCCACTGTCTTACCAACATCGTCAAGAATTAACTTCAAGTTAACCATCGCTGCTGGCGAATAACTTGTACCAGGGTGACGCATTATAAACTCTGTCAACCTATTGTGCAAGATTCTGGGGTTTATCAATCCCTCAAAAAGAATTGTTTCACCCAAGTTCAGACAGTGGTCGGCAGCTTGCATAAGGCGCGAATCCATTTCTACCTTCCATGAATCAGGATATGGTAACTCCTTAAGTTCACCTATCTTTTCCTTTATCCGTAAAAGGTATTGACGTACCTGAGAAGATACTATAACAATAACTGCCATTATTTCGTATTACTTTGTACTGTCTTTCTTATGTCTTGTACTCACTGTTTTCACTCTCCGTCGTAGAATTCGAGGTCCTTTTTGGGGACGCGGGTGATGACGTTGGCGAGACCGAGGCCGTCAAGTTTGACGACGACGACACGATGAGTCTTGAAGTTCTTTATCTCGCCCTTGATGCCTACGAATGGTCCGCGTAGGATGCGCACCTTACGGCCTGGTTTGGCGAGGTTGTCGTTATATTGCCACCGTTTGCGCTGCTGGTTGGGGTCTTCACGTGTCTCCGCATCGATGAAGTTCATCATTTCGCGGTCAGGTACCGAGAGGACCTCTGCACGTTCGTATTTGTCGTGCTTTACCTTCGTCATGAATTGCAGGGAGGTCAGCGACGAGTCGCAGCCCTTGAGTTTACGGATTATTTTCTTCCGTACCTGGACGAAGATGAGATTGGTGAATACTGGCTTTGCGATGACGTGAAGTTCTTGCTTCTTCACCTGTTCGCTATATTCCAGTCGGAGATATGTTGTGAAACCCTTCTCGTAAAGAGCCTGACGGACATCGAATGCTTTTCTTGCGTTGGAATGACGGATACGCATTGGGTACCATCGTATCTCGCTGTCTGTACTGTCGTCGTCAGGACCGAGGTCGTCATAACGACTTATGTCGTTGCCGTCAACGAGTGCTTCCATGTAGGAAACGTAAGGACAAGAGTCGGTGTGTCCCGCGCCAGTAGCTTTGACGCCAGACTGAGTGGTTTCAGTAGTGGTTCGCATCATAATAACGTCGAGAATAGGACAATTTTCTGATAAACCTAGTATGTTTTTTATGCTCTATCAGTCAGCAAAGACTCAATAAAACGCTGCAAAGGTACGAAAAAAGAATAAAGGAAAGAATGAAAATCGAAGAATTTTGAGAAAATTATTACATTCTTCCCATATTTTTACAAAATATGGAGATAAAAAGAAATGTCGCGGGCTCTTTTGAACTCGCGACATCTTCTGTTGGGGTACTCGGACTCGAACCAAGAATGACAGGACCAGAATCTGTAGTGTTACCATTACACCATACCCCAAAGTCTTGTTTTCGCACCTCATTTTTTCGAAATGCGGGTGCAAAGGTAGTGTTTTTTTTTGAATCGCCAAAGGTTTTTGCAAAAAAATCTCAAATAATTTTATTTTAAACTCGACAAAAAGGTACTTTCAATTTGTAACTTTGGCTTCGTCGAACTTACTTCCGCTCGACAAAAAGAAGAAAGATTTCTCTTTCACATTGATTTATTTTGAGAACCTTTGAGATTAAAATCTCATGCTTCTCAAGCTAAATCAATAAAAAAAATAAAATTTTTTGGTTTTGTTCTCGCTTATATGTAACTTTGCCCCCCATGAATAAAACGAAAGAATTAGTTAAGACAGTTGTTAAAGGACTGGAAGAGAAGAAAGGCATAGATATTTCCGTGACTGACCTCACGGGTGCCGACGGTTCTATTTGTGACTATTTTGTTATATGTACAGGCAACTCACCGACTCAGGTAGATGCGCTTACCGACTCCGTTGAGGAGACTGTACGAGTAGATTTGGGCGAGAAACCAGTCAATATAGTAGGAAAAGAGAACGGACAATGGGTAGCAATAGACTACACCGATGTTATAGTACACATATTTCTTCCCGACGTCAGGGAGTTCTATGACTTAGAAGGTTTGTGGGAATAATGGAACAGAACAATAAGAACAACCAGCCTAAGATGCCTAAGTTCAACATGACTTGGGTGTATCTTATAGTAGCCATCGGACTGATGGCAGTATTCTTTATGGGCGACGACAGCATAGGTCAGAACAGCAGCATCAGCAAGACAGCTTCGTACGTGGAGTTTCAGGCTATGGTGAACAAGGGCTATGCACAGAAAATAGTGGTAAACAAGAGTGACGGAACGCTACAAATGTACGTCAAACCGGAACATATAAGAAAGGTATTCAAGCAAGGCGTGAAGGAGACTGGCAAGAATCCCTTTGTGAAGGTGGAGTACGGCAGCATAGACAAGGTAGAGAGTTTCGTAGAGGAGAAGCGTAACGAAGGCATCTTCAAGGGCGACTTCAGCTACGAGACAAAGCGCTCCAACGGCTTTGTTGACATCCTTATAAACATAGCACCGTGGATTCTCATCATCGGCTTCTGGTTCCTCATCATGAACAGGATGGGAGGCGGAGGAGGCGGTGGTGTCTTCAACGTCGGCAAGAGCAAGGCAAAGATTTACGAGAAGAGCAACAAGATGGAAGTGACGTTCAAGGACGTTGCCGGTCAGGAGGGTGCTAAGCAGGAGGTTCAAGAGATTGTGGAGTTCCTTAAGAACCCCAAGAAATACACCGACTTAGGAGGAAAGATTCCCAAGGGTGCGCTGCTCGTAGGACCTCCTGGAACAGGAAAGACGCTGTTGGCGAAGGCCGTTGCCGGAGAGGCAGGAGTGCCCTTCTTCTCGATGTCGGGTTCCGACTTCGTGGAGATGTTCGTCGGTGTCGGTGCCAGTCGTGTGCGCGACGCCTTCCGTCAGGCTAAGGAGAAGGCACCTTGTATCATCTTCATCGACGAGATTGACGCAGTAGGACGTGCCCGTTCCAAGAACCCTGCGATGGGCGGCAACGACGAACGCGAGAATACGTTGAATGCCCTGCTCACCGAGATGGACGGATTCGGCACGAACAGCGGTGTCATAGTCCTTGCAGCGACGAACCGTGTAGATATGCTCGACTCCGCACTGTTGCGTGCAGGACGTTTCGACAGACAGATAAATGTTGATCTGCCCGACCTCAACGAGCGCAGGGCGATATTCCAGGTGCACCTGAAGCCGGTGAAGGTAGATAAGAATCTCGACATAGACCAGTTGGCACGTCAGACACCAGGATTCTCGGGTGCAGACATAGCAAACGTTTGTAACGAGGCAGCACTTATTGCGGCACGTCACGACAAGAAAGTGGTGGAGAAGCAGGACTTCTTAGACGCCGTAGATAGAATCATTGGCGGTTTGGAAAAGAAGTCGAAGGTGCTCACAGCACAGGAGAAGCGTTCTATAGCCATCCATGAGGCGGGACACGCCACGGTATCGTGGTTCTGTGAACACGCCAATCCGCTGGTCAAGGTGACAATAGTTCCTCGTGGAAGAGCTCTCGGAGCAGCGTGGTACATGCCCGAAGAGCGACAGATAACCACGAAGGAAGCCATGCTCGACGAGATATGTGCGCTGTTAGGCGGCAGAGCTGCCGAGGAGCTCTTTATAGGACAGATCTCCACCGGTGCGATGAACGACCTTGAGCGTGTCACCAAGAGTGTTTACGGCATGATAGCCTATGCCGGAATGAGTGAGAAACTGCCAAACATCAGTTTCTATAACAACAACGAATACAACTTCCAGAAGCCATACTCGGAGACTACCGCCAAGATAATGGACGACGAGGTGCTGAAGATGATTGACCAGCAGTATAAGAGAGCGAAGGAAATCCTCAACGAGCACAAGGAAGGTCATAAGGAGCTGGCGGAGCTGCTCATAGAGCGCGAGGTAATCTTTGCAGAGGACGTGGAGCGTATCTTCGGTAAGCGCCAGTGGACCAGTCGGTCGGAAGAAATCATTAAGAGTGAAGAGTGAAGAGTGAAGAGTGAAGAATTAAAAATATACCTATGAAGAATTTTATTGTTAGAGCTATCACAGGCGTGCTTTTCGTAGCTGTCATTGTTGCAAGTTTCCTGGACCCCACAGCGATGGTCTTTCTGTTTACACTTGTCACAGGACTGACAATATGGGAGTTTACAGGACTTGCTAACGACATCGAGGAAGTGCAGGTAAACCGTTTTATCTGTACCGTTGCAGGAGTTTATTTCTTCGTTGCCGTAGCGGGTTTCTCTTCCGGCATAACACCTACGGGAGCCGTCTTCATACCATACCTCCTGACGATAGTCTATCTGTTTATCAGCGAGTTGTATCTTAAGCAGCCAAACCCCATAAACAACTGGGCATACACTATGTTGTCGCAGATGTATATCGCCCTACCCTTCTCCACAATAAGCGTTCTTGCCTTCAACGGCACCCCCGACGGCATAGTACAGTTCAATGCCATCCTGCCGCTGTCGGTATTTATCTTCCTGTGGCTCAACGACACAGGCGCTTACTGCATCGGTTCGCTGTTGGGCAAGCACCGTCTGTTCCCACGTATCAGTCCTAAGAAGAGTTGGGAAGGAAGTATTGGTGGAGCTGTGGTAGTTGTTTTAGCCGCCTTTGCTATCTCTTACCTCGTGGAGAATTACTCTCCTCTCTACTCTCTACTCTCTACTCTCGAGTGGATCGGTCTCGGTCTCGTTGTCGTTGTCTTCGGCACCTGGGGCGACCTTGTAGAGAGTCTTTTCAAGCGTACCTTAGGCATTAAGGACAGCGGTAACATCCTACCTGGTCATGGTGGAATGTTAGACCGTTTCGACTCCTCGCTGATGGCGTTCCCAGCAGCGGTGGTATATGTCTATACCCTAACGATTATTTAGCATTTCGACCATCTGACGGGCGGCATTGTCGGGAGCGACGAGGTCGCCAAGTCTGTTGCTCACCTCCTTATAGGCAGTGAGCATCTTCTCCCTACCCTTTCCGCCCGGGAGGATAGTCTCAAGAGAGGTACGAATATTATCCACCGTGAAGCGGTCAGCCATCAGTTCCGGCACCACTTCATCGTCGGCAATAAGATTTACAAGTGATATATACTTCACCTTGATGATATGATTGAAGGCAAAACGTATCAGTCGGGGCACAGGAGTCTCGTAGCAAACCACCTGTGGCACGTTGAATAGCGCCGTTTCGAGGGTTGCCGTTCCGCTGGTCACGAGGGCGGCAGCAGAGTGGCTCAGAAGAGCATAGGTCTCATTGTCAATAAACTTTACATTTTTACCTTCTAAGAACTTGTCGTAGTAGTCCTTCTCGATACTCGGAGCACCAGCCAGAACAAGTTGGTAGTCAGAGAAGTTTTCCGATGCCTCAATCATAGCGGGCAGATTGTCTTTAATCTCCTGTTTTCGTGAGCCTGCAAGAAGAGCTATAATAGGTTTATTCTCAAGACCTTGACGTTTGCAGAAGTCGTCAAAACTCTCCTTGTAATCAGTCCTGAACGCCCTCACCTCGTCGGCAGTAGGATTACCCACGTAGTGTATCGGATAGTTATGTTTCTTCTCGAAGAAAGGCACCTCGAAGGGCAGTATCGAGAACAGCTCGTCAACATCGCGCTTGATATTCTTTATGCGGTATTCTTTCCATGCCCATATCTTCGGCGAGATGTAATAGTATATAGAGGGGCAAGAAGAGAGGAGAGAGGAGTGAGGAGAGAGGAGAGAACTACGGAGATATTTCGCTATCTTTAGGTTGAATCCCGGGTAATCGACGAGTATTACCGCGTCAGGCTGCCACTCCATGATGTCCTGCTTACAGAAATCCATGTTACGGAATATCGTTCGCAGGTGAAGCAAGACGGGGATGAAGCCCATGTACGCCAAGTCCTTGTAATGGCGCACCCGCGTGCCCCCCACTGCCGCCATATTGTCGCCTCCGAAGAAGCGAAAATCAGCCTCAGCGTCATATTTCTTCAGCGCCTGCATCAGGTGTGATGCGTGGAGGTCGCCACTTGCCTCGCCAACAATAAGATAATACTTCATATACCTTTATCTGTACCAAGTCTTTAGTCTGTCCATCATCTCGTATGCCGTAACGTCTATCTTCGTCGGTGTTATGGCAATGAAGCCGTGTGTCACAGCCCAGTTGTCTGTATCCTCGGCGTCGGGCTCGTCGTTGGTGTAGTCGCCTACCATCCAGTAGTAGTCATAGCCCCGCGGATGGATGCGTTTCTCTATCTCGTTACCCCACGTACCGAACGCCATCCTGCAGACTTTCACCCCTTCGTATTTCTCCACTACAGGGAAGTTGACATTAAGGCATATACCCTTGGGAAGCCCTTCCTCAAGGATACGTTTAACCATATCGCGGACGTAAGGACGCATAGGTTCGAAGTCGGGGTCGGAGATGTGGGTACATATAGAGAACGCCACACTGGGGATATACTTCATGCATCCTTCCATCGTCACGCCCATAGTACCGCTATAGTGAGTGTTTACCGAGGCGTTATCGCCGTGATTAATGCCACCGATAACGAGGTCCGGTTTGCGGTCGCACAGCTGTGAAAGAGCTATCTTCACGCAGTCAACGGGAGTTCCCGTACACGACCACATCTCCACTCCCGGTTCCGCATGTCGTTTTATGAGTCGCAGCGACTCTGTTACTGTGAAGGCACGCGAGTTTCCCGAGCGCCCGCTGTTAGGTGCACACACTATGACATCACCAAAGTCTTTTACCATATCAACAAGGCATTGTATGCCTTTGGCACGATAGCCATCGTCGTTCGAAATAAGTATTAACGGTTTGTTATTTTTCATAAATTCTTCTTTTTATGTGTGCAAAATTACTAAAAAAGGTCTAAAAAAAGCCATTTCTCGTATAAATTGTGTAACTTTGCATCAATTTTCAAGGAATAACATGGGAAAAATAATAGCATTAGCTAATCAAAAGGGCGGTGTAGGAAAGACTACGACCACCATAAATCTGGCAGCATCGCTTGCCACTTTAGAGAAAACAGTACTTGTCATCGATGCAGATCCACAGGCGAACGCATCGAGCGGATTAGGTGTGGACCCGAAGGAGGTTGACTGTTCTCTGTACGAGTGTATCATAAACAATGCCGACATCCACGACGCGATGTACACCACAGACATCGAGGGACTGGACATCATACCGAGTCACATAGACCTCGTAGGTGCCGAGATAGAGATGCTCAACTTAGAGAACCGCGAGAAAATCATCAAGAACATGCTGACTCCGATAAAGGACGACTACGACTACATCCTCATAGACTGTTCTCCGTCGTTAGGACTCATCACCGTCAATGCGCTTACCGCTGCCGACTCAGTGATAATCCCCGTGCAGTGTGAGTACTTTGCATTAGAGGGCATCTCCAAGTTGCTTAATACAATAAAGATTATAAAGAGTAAGCTCAATCCGAAACTCGAGATTGAGGGTTTCCTGCTTACCATGTACGACAGTCGTCTGCGTCTGGCGAACCAGATTTACGACGAGGTGAAGCGCCACTTCCAGGAACTTGTCTTCAAGACGGTGATACAGCGAAACGTGAAACTCTCGGAGAGTCCGAGTCACGGACTCCCGACAATCCTGTACGACGCAGGCTCTACGGGTGCCAAGAACCACCTGGCACTTGCTAAGGAGATAATAAACAACAACCAATAATTATGCATTATGAATTATGCATTATGAATTATGAATTATGCATTATGAATTAAAGAAATGGCAGTAAAGAAGAAATTTGTTAAGAACGTCCTTGGCAGAGGACTCGACGACATACAGACGGGGAAAGGTCTTGACGCCCTCATAGACACTAACGGTGTGCAGGCAGAAGGTTCCTCAAGGATCAACGAGATAGCTATTGACGCTATCGAGGCAAATCCTAACCAGCCGCGAAGGGAGTTTGACGCTATGGCGCTGCAGGAACTTGCCGACAGCATCAAGGAGTTGGGAATAATACAGCCCATAACTCTGCGCCAGATGGACAACGGCAAGTACCAGATTATTGCCGGTGAGCGCCGTTGGAGAGCATCGTCGCTGGCAGGTCTGGAGACAGTACCGGCATACATACGAACCATAAACGATGAGAACGTTATGGAGATGGCGCTGGTAGAGAACATACAACGCGAGGACCTCAACGCCATAGAGATAGCGCTGGCTTATCAGCACCTTATGGACGAGACGAACACCACACAGGAGAAGGTTGCAGAGAGGGTTGGCAAGAGCCGCACCGCCGTGACCAACTACCTGAGACTACTGAAGCTCCCCGCACAGGTGCAGATGGGACTGCAGAACAAGGTCATCGACATGGGGCATGCCCGTGCGCTGCTTGCCCTTGACAGTCCTGCCCTGCAGATAAAGATTTTCAAGGAAATAGTAAAGAGCAACCTGTCCGTAAGGAAGGTAGAGGAGCTCGTGAAGAAGACCAGCGAGGGCGACACCACCAATATAGACAAGAGGAAAGGACGCGCCAAAGACATGTCTGCCGAGTTCGACACGCTGGCAAAGCGCCTGTCGAAGTTCTTCAATACCAAGGTGCAGCTGACATGTTCTACGAAGGGGAAGGGCAAGATTAGCATTCCTTTCAATAACGAGGAGGAGCTGGAGCGCATCATAAACATGATGGACAAAATAAAATAACAGGTTTCAGGTGAAAGGGCATAACAAGATACTGCGAACGGTGATGTCAGCAATTATGCTGCTCATGACAGCTATGGTTTCTGCGCAAACGACAGACTCCATAGCAGTAGCTATTGACACCGTAGCAGTGGATATTGACTCCGTAGCCTTAGGAAAGATTCTGGCACAGAAGGTAAAGCCCAAGAAAGACTGGAACAAGTGGCGTCCCAACCCGAAACGTGCCATGTGGTTAGCAATAGTGTTGCCCGGTGCAGGACAGATATATAACAGGAAATACTGGAAACTGCCCATCGTATATGGAGGTTTCATAGGCTGTCTAT
>CAMUVE010000058.1:0-12077 GCA_947163985.1 uncultured Prevotella sp. | reverse complement strand
GCGGATGCAAAGGTACAAACTTTTCGGGAACTACCAAAACATTTCACAAGAAAAAATCAAGAATTAAAGATATTTATCACTTTCTTGATATTAATCAAGCCGTTCTATTCGAATACTTCCTCCAGATTCTCCGTCTCGAAGCTATCTTCTACACTTCCACATGGGCGGAAGTTCTTTGGAATATCGAAGGAATCGGTAGGTAAATACCCTAAAGAACGGTCGGCAAAAACCTTCTGCATATAGTATGCCCATATAGGCAGCGCCATATTAGCACCTTGTCCCATTGCGGTGGAGTCAAAGTGGATGTCTCGGTCCTCACCACCTACCCAACATCCGCTGGCGAGTGCTGGTGTGAATCCCATAAACCACGCATCAGAGTTTCTGTTTGTGGTACCCGTTTTTGCGCCCATGTCACACTCTATGTTATAACGATAGCGCAGTCGTCCGGCAGTACCACTCTTTACTACTGCCCTAAGCATTTCAATCATTTTATATGAACTCTCTTCGCTTATCACCTCGTTAAGGCGGGGTTGGAACTGTGCGAGGACATTGCCATCATTATCTTCAATCTTTGTAACAAACATTGGAGAGCAGTGGATTCCATGATTCGCAAAAGATGTGTATGCACTCACCATCTCGGCAACACTCACCTCGTTGGGACCGAGACAAAGTGCCATTGACGGGAATATGCCGTAGGTATTAATTCCGAATCTATTCAATATCTTTAGGAACTCCTGTGGAGTAGTAAGGCTCATGAGATAGGCAGATATCCAGTTGTTTGACTGTGCCAATCCCCACGTCAGAGGCACCATCTCTCCGTAGCGCGATCTACTTCCGTTACGTGGTGTCCAATCGCCATAAGTAACCTGTTCATTGGGCGCAAGGTCGCAAGGAGACATACCGTTCTCCATAGACAGCGCATAGAGGAAAGGTTTGATTGTAGAACCCACCTGACGACGTCCGAGCATTACCATATCATACTGGAAATGAGAATAATCTATGCCACCTACATAGGCTTTTACAGCTCCCGAGTGGGTGTCCATACTTATGAATCCCGCGCGCAGGTACATTTTATAATATCGTATGGAGTCCATAGGTGTCATGATGGTGTCCACATCACCATGATATGTGAACACCGTCATTTCCGTCTTGGTATTGAAAGCCTTTTCTATTTCGGCATCACTTGCGCCCTCAGCCTTCATTGCTCTGTAGCGGTCGCTCTGCTTCATGCTCCTATTGATGATGTTCTTCACTTCAGTCTGCGTCAGCGCACTACTAAACGGGGCATTAGCCTTTCTGCGATTTTCTTTAAAGAACTCTGGCTGAAGATATTTTGCAACATGTTTATAAACAGCCTCCTCGGCATATCGCTGCATCCTGGAGTCTATAGTAGTGTATATCTTCAGGCCATCGGTATAAATATTATAGTTTTCACCGTTTTTCTTTGTATTCTTATTACACCATCCGTAGAGAGGATCATTTTCCCAAGCGGTGGAGTCGATAACATATTGAATCTTATTCCACTCAAAATAGTTACTCCTATCAGGCTTCTCCGCCATGAGGTACCTTCTCAAGAACTCACGGAAATAAGGAGCCAGTCCATTCTTATGGTCAAGTCGTCGGAAAGAAAGGTTTAGGTCTTTCTGCTGCGCCTCACTACACTCCGCTTCAGAGAGATATCCACACTTTACCATCTGTGCGAGCACCACATTACGACGTTCCTTACTACGCTCAGGGAAGCGAACAGGATTGAAATATGACGGATTTTTACACAGTCCCACTAGGAGGGCGCCCTCCTCAAGAGTCAGCTGCTTCGGTTCCTTACCGAAATAAGTATTGGCAGCAGTCTTTATACCGACAGCATTATGGAGGAAGTCGAAGTAGTTAAGATACATCGCAATGATTTCTTCCTTTGTGTAGAAACGTTCCAGTTTCACTGCGATAACCCACTCTATTGGTTTTTGGAAAAGTCGTTCAAGAACATTATGAGCTTTTTCGGAATACAGCTGTTTTGCCAACTGTTGCGTGATAGTACTACCACCTCCAGCGCTTGTCTGTCTTAGCAGTCCACGCTTTACGATAGCACGTGCGAGTGCAAAGAAGTCTATTCCGGAGTGCTCGTAGAAGCGCTCGTCTTCGGTAGCCACGAGTGCTTTCACGAGGCTGTCGCTAATATCGTCATAGTCAACGCAGATACGGTTTTCCTTATTCAGGTTCCACGTTCCGAGCACCTGACCGTCAGACGAATATACCTGCGACGCATACTTATTTATTGGGTTCTGCAGGTCTTTGATATCGGGCATATACCCTATCCATCCATTCCAAATAGCAATAAAGCCAAAGAATGACAAAAGACATCCTACAGCTATCAATCCCCAAAGAATATGTATGAATTTTCTCATCGCATTCTTATGTTTTCTATCAGTATCGGATGCAAAGGTAATAATTTTTTCACTTTATCAAAATAAATATTTTTATTTTCTTCTCACTTAATCATTTTTTTATTACCTTTGTCCCCCGATTAAAACTCCACAGAATGGGAAAGCGAGATTTTGTTACCATTGACGGCATAACCCGAGAACAGATTCTCTACATGATTAAGATGGCACAGGAGTTTGAGCGCCACCCTAATCGAGAGATCTTGAAGGGCAAGGTTGTTGCCACCTTATTTTTCGAGCCCTCGACACGTACACGACTTAGTTTTGAAACAGCAGCCAACCGTCTTGGCGCCAGAGTTATTGGCTTTGCCGACCCCAAGGTCACCAGCGGTACAAAGGGTGAGACCCTGAAGGACACCATAATGATGGTTGCCAACTATGCCGACGTGATAGTAATGCGTCATTATATTGAGGGTGCGGCACGCTATGCCAGCGAGGTATCGCCCGTCCCCATCGTAAATGCCGGCGACGGAGCCCATCAGCACCCGTCACAATGTATGCTCGACCTCTACAGCATATACAAGACACAAGGAACCCTTGACAATCTGAACATATACCTTGTAGGCGACTTGAAATATGGTCGTACCGTTCACTCCCTCCTTATGGCAATGCGACACTTCAACCCCACGTTCCACTTTGTGGCTCCTAAAGAACTTGCTATGCCCAAGGAGTACAAGCAGTATTGCGAGGAACACGGCATTCGCTACCAGGAGCATACCGCCTTCAACGATAAAATCATCGCTGACGCCGACATTCTTTATATGACACGCGTACAGAAGGAGCGTTTCTCAGACCTTATGGAATATGAGCGCGTAAAGAACGTCTATGTTCTGAATAACGACATGCTTAAGAATGTCAAGGAGAACATGCGAATACTACACCCGCTGCCACGCGTCAACGAGATAGCATACGACGTTGATGCCAACCCCCACGCTTACTACATACAGCAGGCTGGCAACGGTCTCTTTGCCCGCGAAGCAATTTTCTGCGACGTGTTGGGCATCACTCTTGACGAAGTTAAAAACGATAAAACGATAATATAACACCCCTTTGTTACATGAACAAGAAAGAAATGCTCGTCGCTGCCATTGAGGACGGAACGGTAATAGACCACATCCCCGCAGACAAGACCTTCTTGGTAGCAAACCTTCTCGGATTACTTGAGCTCAACACTCCTGTAACCATCGGAAACAACTACGACTCCGAGCGTATCGGCAAGAAGGGCATCATTAAGGTAGAGAACAAGTTCTTTACTGACGAGGAGATTTCCCGTCTGTCAGTCGTTGCCCCCAATGCTGTGCTCAATATCATTCACGACTACGAGGTTGCCGAGAAGAAGACTGTTCGCACCCCCGAAGAGATAAGAGGTATTGTTCGTTGTAACAACCCCAAGTGCATTACCAATAACGAGCCAATGGACACCCTCTTCCACGTAGAGGGTAACGTTCTCACCTGTCATTATTGCGAGAAGAAGCAAGACATAAACAACGTGGAACTGGTATAGACATTATTTTTTTAATTCAATAGGATAAACAATGGAAAGAGACAACACAATTTTCAGTTTAATCGAAAAAGAGCATCAGCGCCAGCTGAAAGGTATGGAGTTGATTGCCAGCGAGAACTTTGTTAGCGATCAGGTAATGGAAGCTATGGGCTCCTACCTTACAAACAAGTATGCAGAGGGCTATCCTGGTCATCGTTACTACGGAGGATGCCAAGTTGTTGACGAAGTAGAGCAGTTAGCAATCGACCGCGTCTGCAAACTCTTTGGCGCAGAATATGCCAACGTACAACCCCACTCTGGAGCACAGGCTAATGCAGCAGTACTCCTTACCTGTCTGCAACCTGGCGACACCTTTATGGGATTGAATCTCGCACACGGAGGTCACCTCTCACACGGTTCTGCCGTCAACACCTCAGGTATATTGTACAAGGCTGTAGGCTACGACCTTAATCCCGAAACTGGACGTGTTGACTACGACGAGATGGAAAAACTGGCTCTCGAGCACAAGCCGAAACTCATCATTGGCGGTGGTTCTGCATACAGTCGTGAGTGGGACTACAAGCGCATGCGTGAGATTGCCGACAAGGTTGGTGCTATACTTATGATAGATATGGCTCACCCAGCAGGTCTCATCGCTGCCGGTCTCCTGGACAATCCTGTTAAGTATGCTCACATCGTTACTTCTACAACCCACAAGACACTTCGTGGTCCTCGTGGCGGTATCATCCTCATGGGTAAGGACTTTGAGAATCCTTGGGGTTTGAAGACTCCTAAGGGTGTGACGAAGATGATGTCGCAGCTTCTCAACAGTGCTGTCTTCCCAGGAATTCAGGGTGGTCCGTTGGAGCACGTCATCGCAGCCAAGGCCGTTGCCTTCGGCGAAGCACTCACCCCAGCCTTCAAGGAGTGGGCTGCCCAGGTGCAGAAGAACGCCAAGGTACTTGCTGAAGAACTCGTCAAGCGCGGCTTCCACATCGTGAGCGGTGGTACCGACAACCACTCTATGCTTGTCGATCTGCGCACAAAATATCCTGACCTCACAGGAAAGGTTGCCGAGAATGCTCTCGTTGCTGCCGACATCACCGTCAACAAGAATATGGTGCCCTACGACAGTCGTTCTGCATTCCAGACAAGCGGTCTGCGCTTAGGAACTCCTGCTATTACCACCCGCGGTGCTAAGGAAGACCTAATGGTTCTCATTGCCGAACTCATCGAGGAAGTCCTTAACGACCCAGAGAACGAGGCAGTAATAACAAAGGTGCGCGCACGTGTGAACGAGACAATGAAGAATTACCCCTTGTTTGCTTACTAAGACAAGAGGTAAACAAACACAAAAAAAGGAAGCCGAAAAGCTTCCTTTTTTGCGGTGCGTACGGGACTCGAACCCGTGACCTCCTGCGTGACAGGCAGGCATTCTAACCAGGCTGAACTAACGCACCATTCCTGTTTAGCGGTTGCAAAGGTATGAATATTTTTTGTATCTGCAAAACTTTTCCGAAGTTTTTTTCAAAAATCACAAAAAAAGTTGCATTATCGCGCAATCTTTGTATGTTGTTCCGTTGTTTATCCAGTCGTGCAGTGTTCCAGAAACGGTGAAGCCGCGTTCTTCGAACAAGCGCACTGAGGCAACATTATCTTTTGACACGAAGGCATAAAGTTGGTGCAGATGAAGTACCGATGTTGCATAGTCTATAAGCTGTTGCAACATGACATTCCCGAAGCCCTGTTGGCGCCATTTCTTCCTTACTACGATACCCACCTCTGCCCTGAGGTTCTTCGGGTCGAAGTTTGTGAGGTCAACGATTCCCACCGTTTCTCCCTCAGCATTTTCTGCTACGAGTCGTACTTCGCTGTCTGCATAGATATCGCTGTGGGTATTCAGTACATAGTTCCTCAACACATCTTTTGAATAAGGGACTGTCGTGACACCTTCCGCCCACACTTCGCTATCGTTCTCCACCTCGTAGAGCACGTCGATATCGTCAGGTTCCAATGCTCGCAGATTTATCTTTTTCATACTATAATGTTGTCAGAAGTAATCAACACTTTTGTTTTCACGTCGTACGTAGCCACCTCGACATTCTTTTTCGGTTCAACGCTGAAGAGGTTCATTATTTTCTCGTACGAGAACTTTTCTGTGTCATAGACTACGTAAGTCTTATTGTCGTTTGATATCTCCAGCGATTGGTGTCCTTTGGCGAGGATGTCGTTGTCAGCCTCAACAAAGCGAGCCGAAAGACCGTTATCCTCCGCCAGTTGCTGACACTCGATAATCATTTCTGTTCCGCCTATAAAAATATATTCCGAGTAGTTCGTCTTGTTGACGTTGAAGAAACCCATCATCTGTCGTGCCTTGTCGGTAATCATTCCGATTAGCGCCGTCGATGCCTTAGCGTATATTGCCAGTTTTATAGGTATTGTAAGCCACCAGCTGGCAGCACTATAGTGTTTCTTGAAGAATATCAGCATTGCCTCGTAGAACACGTGAACATATCTGAACGACGACTTCTGAGTGCTCTCGCCCTTATAGTGAATTATCGGCATCGGCAGGTACCAGTTTTCCCATCCGCCCTTCAGCAGTCTGTACGACAAGTCTATGTCTTCGCCATACATAAAGAAGTCCTCATCCAGCAGTCCTACCTGCTCTATTGCCTTTCTTCGCAGCATACAGTAAGCGCCGCTGATGACCTCTATCTGCGCAGCCTCGTCCCAAGGCAGGAAGCCCATATAATACTTTCCGAACTTTTTGTTTTTCGGATGTTTTGCGCACAGTCCGCACATCTTGTAGAATGCTGTCATTGGTGTGGGCAGTCCTCTGCGGCTCTCCAGCGCTTTCTCTCCGTTGCTTTTCAGCATCATCACTCCTACCCCTCCGGCATTCTTGTGGTCGTCCATGAAAGTCACGCACTCCTCGATAGTTCTCTCTCCTACTACCGTATCAGGGTTTAGGAGCAGAACATATTCGCTAAGACTACGGTTTATTGCTATGTTATTGGCGCGAGCAAAGCCCAGGTTATGCTGGCTTGATATCACTTTCACCTCGGGGAAACACTCTTTCAGATATTCCACAGAACCATCCTTCGAGTGGTTGTCAACGACAATCACCTCGCTTTCAATGTTCCGTAGTGCTTTCCTCAGGCTTTTCAGGCACTGCTCTACGAAGTATTTTACGTTATAGTTGACTATTACTACTGTCAGTTTCATTATCTTTTCTTATTTTCATCCACACGTAGATCATGAAGAGCACACACACGACGACGAAGTTTATCATCGTGTTATTGTTGAAGACTATCCATACTGCCAGGTTAGCCACAACGAGAGCTACGTAAAGCACCATTTTCCACAGCATACCCTTTATCTTCAGTCCGCAGGGCAGAGCGCACAGCGTCAGTATAATCACTATGCTTGTTACTATGAATTCTACGTTATTTTCCATCGAAAGGAGTTCTGTTTATTATTGAGCGTCCGAGAGTCACCTCGTCAGCATATTCCAATTCGTCGCCCACACTCACGCCACGAGCTATGACGCTCAGTTTAACGTTGAGGTGTGCCAGTTTGCGGAAGATATAGAAGTTAGTGGTATCACCCTCCATCGTCGGACTCAGTGCCAGTATCACTTCGCTGATATCTCCTCGGCTTACCCTCTCCACGAGCGAATCAATTTCTATGTCCGAAGGTCCTATGCCGTCCATCGGCGATATTATTCCGCCCAGCACGTGGTAGAGTCCTTTAAACTGTTGAGTGTTTTCTATCGCCATCACGTCCTGTATATTCTCTACAACGCATATCACGCTGGCGTCACGCCTTGGGTCAGCACAGATGGGACACGTATCCGTGTCGCTGATGTTGTGACACACCTTACAGTGCTTTACCTCACGTTTCATTTTGCTTATTGCTCCCGCCAGCGCCTCCACCGTTTCGTCCTCCTGGCGCAGTAGGTGCAGCACCAGTCTGAGTGCTGTCTTACGTCCTACGCCAGGCAATTTGGCGAATTCGTCAACCGCCTTTTCCAATAGCTGTGATGGGTATGTTTGTTGCATGCATGCAAAAGTACGAAATAATTTAGAATTCCTAATTCAGAATTGAGATTTTCTTCTCTTTTCATTGAAAAAAATATAATTCTTCACTCTTCATTCTTCACTCTTCACTGAAAAATCGTACCTTTGCAGTTATGGAAGTAAAGAATTCACAATTTGTCATCAGCAGCGCCACCGTCTCGCAGTGTCCTCAGGACACGAAACCCGAGTACGCATTCATTGGTCGCTCCAACGTGGGGAAGTCGAGCCTCATCAACATGCTTTGTCGTCACAAAGGTCTTGCCAAGACGTCGGCAACACCGGGTAAGACACTTCTTATCAACCACTTCATAATAAACAACGAGTGGTACCTGGTTGACCTTCCCGGCTACGGTTACGCCAAGCGTTCCAAGTCTGTTCAGCAGAAGCTCGAGCAGATGATTTCGCAGTATATTCTCCAGCGTCGCCAGCTTATGAATGTCTTTGTGCTCATAGACATCCGTCACGACCCGCAACAGATTGACCGTGAGTTCATTGACTGGTTAGGAACGAGTCAGATTCCCTTCTGCATAGTGTTTACAAAAGCCGACAAGCTGTCGGTGACGAAGGTGCGTCCTGCAGCCGAAGCATATATGGACAAGTTGCGCGACACGTGGGAGGAGCTCCCACCCTATTACATCACAAGTGCGGAGAAAGGACTTGGTCGCGACGAGATACTTTCTTATATAGAAGAGATAAATGACTCCACTCGTTGACATTCAGAACCTTAGCAAGTCGTTCGGAGCCGATGTCATTTTCACCGACATCAGTTTCTCCATCGGCGAAGGTCAGCACGTAGGACTTATTGCCAAGAACGGAACGGGAAAATCTACCCTGCTGTCAATCCTTACAGGCAAGGAAGGTTACGACTCCGGCAAGATAGTCTTCCGCAGGGATGTCCGTGTGGGTTATCTGGAGCAGTCGCCACATTTCGACCCTGAGGAGTCCGTTCTCGACGCTTGTTTCAACCACGAGGGCAACGACGAGAAGATTCTCAAAGCCAAACAGGTCCTCACGCAGTTGAAGATTCGCGACCTTTCCCAGCCTATGGGACAGCTCAGCGGCGGTCAGCAGAAGCGTGTCGCCCTTGCCAACGTGCTGCTCACAGAGCCCGACCTGCTTATTCTCGACGAGCCCACTAACCACCTCGACCTTGAGATGATAGAGTGGCTCGAGAGTTACCTGTCGCGCGACAACCGCACCCTTCTTATGGTTACCCACGACCGTTTCTTCCTGGACCGCGTTTGTTCCGTCATACTGGAACTCGACGACAGGACCATATACACCTATCGCGGCTCCTACTCCTATTATCTTGAGAAACGTCAGGAGCGCATCGACAACGCTCGTGCTGAGGTAGCGCGGGCAAACAACCTGTACCGCAGGGAGTTAGAATGGATGCGTCGTCAACCACAGGCTCGTGGACATAAGGCAAAATATCGTGAAGATGCTTTCTACGAACTCGAGCGCATAGCCAAACGACGTCTCGAGGAGCGCCAGATGCGCTTAAAACAAAGCAACGTCTATATAGGCTCCAAGATTTTCGAATGTCAGTATGTGTCGAAGTCGTTCGACGACCTCGTCATCCTCAAGGACTTCTACTATAACTTCTCGCGATTCGAGAAGATGGGCATCGTAGGCAACAACGGTACAGGAAAGTCCACGTTCATCCGTCTGCTCCTTGGTTTGGAGCAGCCCGACAGCGGACGTTTCGACATCGGCGACACCGTCCGTTTCGGTTACTTCTCGCAGGAAGGTCTTAAGTTTCGCGACGACCAGAAAGTCATAGACGTCATAACGGAGATTGCCGACTACATAGACCTCGGCAGCGGGCGCCACCTCTCGGCGTCGCAGTTCCTGCAACACTTCCTCTTCACCCCCGAACAGCAGCACAACTACGTCAGCAAACTCTCCGGCGGCGAACGAAGAAAACTATACCTTTGTACGGTACTGATGAAGAATCCTAATTTCCTTGTCCTCGACGAGCCCACCAACGACCTCGACATCCAGACGCTGCAGATTCTCGAGGAATATCTGCAGGACTTCGCCGGCTGCGTCATCGTGGTGTCGCACGACCGCTATTTTATGGACAAGGTGGTAGATCATCTTCTCGTGTTTCACGGAAACGGCGACATACAGGACTTCCCGGGCAACTACACACAATACAGAGAATACGTCAATTCAAAGCCTCGCGACGAGGAGAAGACCGTTAAGAAACAAAAGACCGACAACCAGCGCCAACAGAAAAACGAGAACGTCGTGAAGACAAAGCTGACGTATAAGGAGAAACGCGAGAAAGAACAGCTGGAGAAAGACATCGAAGCCCTCGAGGCAGAGCAGAAAAGACTCGAAGAGGAGCTGTGCAGCGGAACCCTCTCGGTAGAAGACCTCACGGCGAAGAGCATCCGACTGCCCAAACTGAAGGAAGAACTCGACGCCAAGAGCCTCCGTTGGTTGGAGTTGAGTGAATACGATGGTTAATTATAGTTAAACTACGACATCTATTCTTTAACTACAAACAAAAATCACTACCTTTGCAGCCGGAAAAACAAATCCTTGAGCGTTTCCGAGTGGAAATGCCAATTTCAACTTTTCAATTCGACACATTTTTTCAATATGTATAGTAAAGACGAATTATCATCTAAAGACACTTCGCAGCTCTTGGAGATTGCTGAGGAGTTGGGTGTTAAGGTTAAGTCAAACACCCCACAAGAAGACATTATCTATGCCATTCTTGACCAACAGGCTATTGCTGGAAGTGCGGAAGCAACGACAACAAAGCGTAAGCGCACAAGAATAGCCAAGAAGGACACCGACCACGTATATAGCGTGAACGGTTCCGACGGCGAGAACCTCGACACAAAGAAGCCAAAGACAAAGAAAAAGGAAGAGCCCGCCCCGCTTTTCGACCTCGACAAGATAAAGGCAGCCGACAACAAGGAGGCTGCTCCAAAGCGCAGAGGAAGAAAGAGTAAGGCAGAGCTGGCAGCCATCGAGGAAGCTAAGAAGGCAGAAGAGGCAGCTGCTGCTGAGAAGGCTGTTGCCGAAGAAACTGTTGCTGAGGCTGTTAGCGAGCCAGTTATCGAAGCACCCGTTGTCAACGAGCCCGTCATCGACGACGTTCCCGAGGCACAGCTTAGTGCTACCGACACTAACGAAGAGGCTGACAACGACCTGCTTTCACAGCTCCAGCAGAAGGTCAACGACCACAATCGCAACAACGCTGTTGCTGACGACGTGTGGGAAGGCGACCCAGGCGACGGCACCGACTTCATCACCGTTGTCGATCTGCCCATCGAGGACCAATCGGCTATTCCTACCTACGACATCTTCGACAACCCCGTTAACGGTCTGACAGACAACAACTTCGCAGGCGGCAACAACGATGCGGAAGACAGTTATAACTTCGACGATATTATCTCTGCCAACGGTGTTCTCGAGACTATGCCCGACGGCTACGGTTTCCTCCGTTCTTCCGACTACAACTACCTGTCAAGTCCCGACGACGTATATGTTTCTGTTCAGCAGATAAAGCGCTACGGACTGAAGACCGGCGACGTTGTTCAGTGTAAGGTGCGCCCTCCACACGACGGCGAGAAGTACTTCCCAATGACGAGTGTTGACAAGATAAACGGCAAAGAGCCCTCCGAGGTACGCGACCGCATACCTTTCGAGCATCTTACCCCACTCTTCCCCGACGAGAAGTACACCCTCTGTGGCGACGCAAAGACCACCAACCTCTCTACACGTATCGTAGATCTCTTCGCACCTATCGGAAAAGGTCAGCGCGCCCTCATCGTGGCGCAGCCAAAAACTGGTAAGACAATCCTCATGAAGGACATTGCCAACGCTATTGCTGCCAACCACCCTGAGGCATATCTTATGATGCTGCTCATCGACGAGCGTCCTGAGGAGGTTACCGATATGGCACGCACCGTGAATGCTGAGGTCATCGCCTCTACCTTCGATGAGCCCGCCGAGCGCCACGTAAAGATTGCCGGCATCGTCCTCGAGAAAGCAAAGCGAATGGTTGAGTGCGGACACGACGTAGTCATCTTCCTCGACTCTATCACTCGTCTTGCC
>CAMUVE010000057.1:0-12249 GCA_947163985.1 uncultured Prevotella sp. | reverse complement strand
GGTCAATGATCGGGTTGATCTCGTAACGCTTGCTCTGATAGAACTCCTTACCATCGTAGATAAGAGCCTTCCAGCCGTTGAATGTTGCTGAGTAGCTCTCGCGGAGAGTAGAAACAACATACTCGAAGCCGAACTCTTCCTTCATCTGCTTGAAGATCTTCTCGTAACCGCTTGCGTCGGTCTTACCGCCTTCTACGTCAGCATCAGGCTTGAAACCGAGACAGAGCTCTGCGTCTTCCTCGTTGCCGATACAAACGTCAACATACTTCATCAGAGGACGCATGATAGAGATAGCCTTCTCTGAAGTCCACAGCTTCTTGCGGAAGTTAAGGTCAACAGAAACCTTTACTCCGTGACGCTTAGCAGCCTCGCAAGCGAGCTTTGTCAACTCAGCAGCCTTGTCGCTGATAGCAGGAGTAATACCACTCCAGTGGAACCAAGCAGCACCTTCCATGATTGCATCGAAGTCGAAGTCAGAAGGATCAGCCTCAGCAATAGCACTATGTGCGCGGTCGTAGATAACCTTTGAAGGACGCATGCTGGCGCCAGTCTCTGCATAGTACAGACCTACGCGCTCACCACCACGTGCGATGAAACGTGTGTCAACACCATAACGACGAAGAGCGTTAACGGCAATCTGACCGATCTCGTGTTTCGGAAGTTTGGTTACAAAGTAAGCCTCGTGACCATAGTTAGCAACAGAAACAGCTACGTTAGCCTCACCACCACCGGGGATGATGCGGAAAGACTCACTCTGAATAAAACGGTCGTTACCGTTTGGAGAAAGGCGAAGCATAATTTCACCTAATGTTACGATTTTTGCCATAGATAAATTTGTTTTTTAATTTTTGAAATGTTTATAGATTAACTTATATCCTTGTGCTTTTTATGTTCAATTGCGTTTTTCTGTGTGCAAATATACAAACAAAAAACAAATAAACAGCTTTTTTCAAGAAAAAAGTTAGTGTGTTTTCGCACAATTGAACTTTTTTTAGTATTTTTGCAAGCGGAACGGCACAATGTGCACGTAAACATACTAATATTAACAAAGGATTATGGCTCCAAAAGTTCGTATTAAAGACATTGCAGAAAAGTCGGGAGTTTCTGTAGGTACCGTTGACCGCATCCTACACAATCGTCCCAACGTGTCAAAGGTGGCACGTGAAAAGGTTGAAAAGGTCCTCAAGGAAATAAACTATCAGCCTAATGTGTACGCAAGTGCACTCGCATACAACAAGTCATACAACTTCCATATTATAATGCCTCGCCACGACAGGGAGACATACTGGGAGGAGATAGAAGAGGGCGCCATGAAGGCCTGCGACGCACGCCGCGACTTCCACATCGACGTTACTATTCACCGCTACGAGCGCTTCAACACTAAAGACTACTCAAAGAATTTCCAAGAATTACTTGACGCATCGCCAAGCGGCGTCGTCATCGTCCCCAGTGAACTCGAGGTAACAAAGAAGTTTACTGATGTACTGCACGACAGGGACATCCCCTTCATACTCCTCGATTCGTACATGCCGGACCTCCGTCCGTTGTCGTTCTACGGTCAGGACTCCTTCAGTAGCGGCTACTTTGCAGCACGCATGCTGATGCTCTTAGCCCACGATGACAAGGAGATAATGCTTATGAAACAGACAAAGAACGGACAGGTGGCAAGTAAGCAGCAGGCTAACCGCGAAGTGGGTTTCCGTCACTATATGCGCGACCACTTCCCGTCGGTAACTATCCACGAACTGGACCTGCCGCTCGACAAGTCGCACGACGAGAACGAGGCTACACTGGAGGCTTTCTTCAAGAAACACACTAACGTTCACCATTGTGTGACACTTAGCGCCAGAGCCCACGTAGTCGGCGAGTTCCTGTTGCGTACAAACCGCAGAAACATACAGATTATGGGCTACGATATGGTGGAGAAGAACGCGATGTGTCTTCGCGAAGGCTCCATCTCGTTCCTCATCGCACAGCATGCCTATATGCAGGGCTACAACTGCGTTGACACCCTCTTCAAGGCTATCGTCCTGAAACAAGAGGTGCCGCCAGTAAACTATATGCCTATAGAGCTGCTTTCAAAAGAGAATGTGGACTTCTATCGTCGTACACAAGCATAAATCACTAAAACAATTATACAAAAAACAAAACTATGGAAACATCAGCATTTATCAAAATCAACCCTGCCGACTCAGTGGTTGTATGTCTGCGCCCCATAAAGGAAGGCGAAGTTATTAACGTGGACAACAAAGCCATCAAAGTTCTGCAGGACACACCAGCAGGACACAAGGTGCTCCTCATGGATGCTCCCGAGGGTACCAACATCATAAAATACGGCTACCCTATAGGTCATGCACGCAAGGACCTGAAGGCAGGAGAATGGGTTAACGAAAATAACCTAAAGACAAATCTTGCAGGCACACTAACATATGAGTATCACCCTGTAAACGAGAAACTTAATATCGCAAAGTCAAACAGAACATTTAACGGATATGTTCGCAAGAATGGCGAGGTCGGAATACGTAATGAGGTATGGATTGTGCCTACCGTAGGATGTGTTAACGGTATAGCAGAACGTCTTGCTGCAAAACTCGAAAAGGAAACTGGTCTTGAGGGTATCGACGCCGTTCATGCCTGGCATCACAACTTCGGATGTTCACAACTTAGTGGAGACCACGAGAACACTCGCAAGGTGCTCCGCGACATAGTGCTTCACCCCAACGCAGGTGCCGTACTGGTACTCTCACTCGGATGCGAGAACAACCAGCCCGACCAGTTCGAGAAACTTCTTGGCGACTATGACAAGAGTCGTATAAAGTTCCTCATCACCCAGAAGGTGGAAGACGAGATGGAGGAAGGAATGAAAATTCTCCGCGAGCTCTACAACTTAGCAAAGAACGACAAGCGCACAGAGTGTCCTCTCAGCGAGCTCCGCGTAGGTCTTAAGTGTGGCGGCTCGGACGGATTTAGCGGTATCACAGCAAATCCGCTTGTCGGTGAGTTCTCAGACTTCCTCGTAGCTCAGGGCGGAACATCAATACTTACCGAAGTTCCAGAGATGTTTGGTGCAGAAACCATTCTCATGAATCGTTGCGAGACACCAGAGTTGTTCAACCAAACAGTGAAGCTCATCAACGACTTCAAAGAGTATTTCCTAAGTCACGGAGAACCTGTCGGCGAGAACCCTTCACCGGGAAATAAGGCAGGCGGTATTTCAACACTCGAAGATAAGGCTCTCGGATGTACACAGAAGTGTGGACGCGCTCCCGTCAGTGGTGTCCTCGGATATGGTGACCGACTGGAGAAGAAGGGACTCAACCTGCTCTCTGCGCCGGGCAACGACCTCGTGGCAGCGACAGCTCTCGCCTCAGCAGGATGCCAGATAGTGCTCTTCACAACAGGTAGAGGAACGCCTTTCGGAACATTCATTCCCACGATGAAGATTTCTACCAATAGTGACCTATATAACCGCAAACCGAACTGGATTGACTACAACGCAGGTCAGTTGGTTGACGGGGTTGACATGAAGACCGTTCTCGAGGGCTTCATCGACAAGATTATCGCTATTGCAAATGGCGAGAAGTCGCGCAACGAGGCCAACGGCTATAGTGAGATTGCGATATTTAAGAATGGAGTAACTCTATAGAATTGGAAATTGAGTCATAAGAAGGGTATATTAGCATTATCACCACTTATGGTGTTTATCGTACTTTATTTAGTCACGAGCATTGTTGCTCGTGACTTTAACAAAGTACCCATCATTGTGGTGTTCATGATAAGCAGCATATATGCCATAGCTGTTACTGGCGGGCTCTCCGTACAAAAGCGTGTAAGCGTGTACACCCGAGGGGCTTCTAACGACGGACTAATCAGCATGCTGTGGATATTCGTTATGGCGGGAGCCTTTGCTAATTCGGCAAAGGATATGGGGAGCATAAGCTCCATCGTTTCGCTTACAATGAACCTCCTACCCTCTTCTATGATTCTCTCCGGACTCTTCGTTGCCGCCTGTTTCACGTCGCTGTGCATAGGCACCAGCGTTGGTACCATCGTAGCTCTGGTACCCATTGCGGCAGGCATAGCCAATGCTACCGACGTCTCAGTACCTTTCATGACGTCGATAATCGTTGGCGGAGCACTCTTTGGCGACAACCTGTCGTTCATCAGCGATACTACTATTGCCGCCACACAGACTCAAGGCTGCAAAATGAGCGATAAGTTCCGCACCAATCTGTTCATCGTTACTCCTGCCGCCATACTTATTATATTATTATATGTGTTCCTCGGCAGCGAGATTGAAACGCCATACTCCCACGTTGATACCTCTCCAAGCACTTTACTGCCCTATATAGCTGTCCTCGTGGCAGCCATCTGCGGTATGAACGTTATGGCTGTGCTCACAATAGGCATCGCACTCACGGGGGTCATCGGCATTGCACAAGATGCCTACGACCTCTACGGATGGTTCCACAGCATGTGGGTTGGCATAATGAACATGAGCGAGCTGATAATAATAACTATGATGGCGGGCGGACTGCTCGAACTGATAAAGGACAAGGGAGGCATAGACTACATAATAGCGTTACTGACACGACGTATCAACGGCAAACGCGGTGCCGAACTGTCTATTGCTGCGCTGGTGAGTTTCACTAACATCTGCACAGCAAACAATACCATAGCCATCATTACCGTCGGTGGCATAGCCAAGAAAATATCCGAACGCTACGGCATAGACCCTCGTAAGTCGGCATCAATTCTTGATACGTTCTCATGTTTCGTTCAGGGCTTAATACCCTACGGGGCACAAGTACTTATGGCAGCCGGTCTGGCAAAAATAACACCTATCGACATATTACCCTACCTGTACTATCCTTTCGCGATAGGCATAGCGGCACTAATGTCCATTTTATTCAGATATCCTAAACGTTACAGCTAATGAATGTTTTAACACGCAACTATTTCCGCATACTTCGAGAGGGAGCTTTCGGCGAAAGACAACCCATAGAACCAATGTCATCCTTCAAATGGCACCAGCTACGCGAACGTGCACATGAGGACAACGTAGAGTCGTACCTTCCAGGCAGCGAGGAGCCACACAAGGGACTGCGCGGACTTAGTGAATACAAAAAAGGACGTCGTCACAAGAACATAGAAAAGGCGGAATACCACGCCATCGACACCTCAATACACTCGCTCGACTTCCTGGAACTCATAGCATCAAACGTGCACCAGACAATAGCAGGAAGGACACGCATCGACGGAATAATAGAAATAGGACACTTCCTGCGTACAAAGGGCGACAAGGTTGACTTCATAAAGATAGAACAATGGCTACACAAGCTGGGCATTTACAACATTGCTCAGCTACATGCCAGCATACTCGTTGAACTCTTCGGATTCACCCCCGACGAGGTACCCTTTCTCCATCGCACGTCGCATAAGGCTGTGCGCCTTGCCACCGACACCCATAAGCTTACCTTAGCATTCCTGCCCTATTACCCTGCGGCAACGCTTCACAGTATGTTTTACCGACTGCATAAAAGCATCACACAGATAGAAGAATGAAAGTAGAACTGAGAGTCATACACACATCCGACGTCCACGGAACATTCTTTCCCTTCGACTTCATAAACCGAAGGAGCATAACGGGCTCTTTGGCTCGTGTGGCTACTTACGTTGACGTGCTACGTTGCGAATATGACGACAACCTCATCTATCTTGACGGAGGCGACATTCTTCAAGGACAGCCCACATGCTACTATACCAACTACGTGAAGCCCGACAAACCGAACCTTGCAGCCAAAATTGCAAACTATTTGAAATTCGATGTCGAGACTTTTGGTAACCACGACATCGAAACGGGTCATAAGGTCTTCGACAAATGGATGAAGGAAGTAAACTGTCCCGTACTCGGGGCTAACATCATCAATACCAAAACCGGAAAACCATACGCCAAACCATATACCATCATCGAACGACAAGGGGTGCGCATAGCTGTATTAGGACTTCTTACTCCAGCCATTCCACACTGGCTGAACCCTTCGTTGTGGAGCGGAATGCGCTTCGACGAGATGGTCTCTACGGCGCAACACTGGATGGATATTATCCGCAAGAAAGAGTCGCCAGACATCGTCATCGGACTGTTCCACTCAGGTCGTGAAGGAGGTATCAAAACAGAGAAATACAATGAGAACGCATCACTGCGCGTAGCTAAGGAAGTACCGGGATTCGACCTCATTCTCTTCGGTCATGACCACGTACGATACAAGGGAAGAATCAAGAACGTCGAAGGCAAGCACGTTATGTGTCTCGACCCTTCATGCAATGCTCTTACCATCAGCGACGCACGCATAACGGTTGATATCAAGGACGGAAAAGTTGTCAACAAACACATATCCGGTGACATAGTGAACATTGGAGACCTCCCCGAGAGTCTCGAATTTATGGAATATTTCCAGAAAGACATTGACGACATTAACAAATATGTGAACCGTCCTCTGGGAAAATCTGATGCTCCTATGCACACCCGCGACAGCTATTTTGGCAATAGCGCTTTTAGCGACTTCATACACCAGCTGCAGCTTGACATCACACATGCTGACATCTCGTTCAATGCACCGCTGACCTACGACGCTGTCATCCCGCGCGGTACCATATATATGTGCGATATGTTCAACCTCTACCGCTACGAGAATCAGCTCTACGTAGTCCGCCTGACAGGCGACGAGGTTCGTCGTCATCTGGAGCTTAGCTACGACCGCTGGATATGCACCATGTCGTCGCCCGACGACCATATAATGAAGATGGACAAGGAGATTTTCTTCAATGCTCCTCACTATAGCTTTACCAATCTCGCTTTCAACTTCGACACAGCAATGGGCATCGACTACGAAGTTGACGTACGTCGTCCCTATGGAGAACGAATACGCATACTACGAATGTCCGACGGCAGCGAGTTCTCACTTACCAAGACCTACCGCGTAGCTATGAACAGCTATCGAGGCAACGGTGGAGGCGAGCTGCTCACCCACGGTGCCGGAATACCACAGGAACAGCTAAAAGACCGCATAGAGTGGCAGAGTGAACTCGACCAGCGTCACTATCTCACCCGTGAAATAGAACGTCGCGGCACCATAAGTCCTCGTCCAGCCCATAACTGGCGCTTTGTCCCAGAAGAATGGACGGTTCCTGCCGTTGAGCGTGACCGCCAGCTGCTCTTTGGCAAAGCTGTCATACAAGGACTTACAAACAAACATATGTAACGCTATGTACATAAAAATACTCTCATCCTCCAGCGAACTGCCGTTACTCAACAACGACACTTTCCTTCATAGCGCCGAGATGTTTTCTATGCTTGAGAAAACAAGCTCAGTTACACCATATATGCTTGTTGCGTTCAACGATGACGGTACCGTTGCTGCCCACATGATGGTAATCCTAAGAAATCGCCGATGGGTTATCCCCCCCTACTTCCTTACCCAGGGCAGAGTCTATGGATGCGGAGTATATGCCAACGAAGAGCAACGCGAGGAAATATTCCAAGAGCTGCTTACTACGGCAAACACACTGTTCCGTCGCAAACGTTGCTTCTATGTTGAGTTTAGCGATATGCCTCATAAGATGTTCGGCTATAGCGCACTCCGTAGTGCAGGCTACTTCCCCATTCCGTGGCTTGAAGTACGCAACTCTCTGCATTCCGTTCATCCTAAAGAACGACTCACCCCAGCTACCACCGAACTCATCGACAAAGCCGTCGCTTCAGGCGTAGTAACTACGGAGGTTACCGACTACGACGACTTCCGTGCCTTCTACCGAAAGCTACGCAGCTATTACCGCTTTAAGCGTCGCCGCTATGTTCCGGCGGAACGACTGTTCTACGAGATGTGGCAAAGCAACAAAGCACGGTTCTTCCTCACACGTCGCAACGGCAAAGTTGTCGGAGGAAGTTGCTGCCTCTATTCAGGCACCACAGCCTTTCTGTGGTTCCTCGTCGGCAAACGCTCCAGCAACCACTACCCCTCGGCAGTAACTCTGTGGACGACAATTCTCAATGCCCATAGTCGCGGCTATCGCCACCTCAGATTCCTCGATGTCGGACTGCCCTACGAGCGCAGCCACTTCCGTGAGTTCATTCTCGGCTTCGGTGGAAAACCAGTCAGTTCATACCGCTGGTTTCGCATTAACATCGGATGGCTCAACCGCCTCATCGCCTGGTGCTATCGGGAATAGAACATTCCACATAGAGTGAACATAAACTATAAACTAAAAAACTCAAACCTATGAAAATCCTTCGTGTTGGTATCATCGGAGCAGGACGTATCGCTTCGACAGCCGCAAAAACTCTTAACGCTTTACCAGAATGTGAAGCCTTCGCCATCGCTTCACGTTCACTCGAAAAAGCACAGGCATTTGCTAAAGAATGGAAGATGACACGTGCATACGGTTCCTACGACGAGCTCATAGCCGATGGAGAAGTAGATCTCGTCTATGTAGCCACCCCACATTCTCATCATTATGACGTCACCCGTCGTGCGCTCCTTGCCGGCAAACCCTGTCTTGTGGAGAAATCCTTTATGGCAAACCACAGAGAGGCACAAGACATTGTAAACCTTGCCCGCGAACAGCACGTCTTCCTTGCCGAAGCCCTATGGACCCGTTACCAGCCCGCAGTAGCTATCATTCGTAATATCATTGACAGTGGACGCATAGGCATTCCGAAAATGGTTAATGCCACACTATCATTACCAATAGAACACAAAGCAAGAATTCAGGACCCGTCACTCTGCGGAGGAGCCCTACTCGACCTTGGCGTCTATGCCTTAAACTTCGTGCGTATGTTCTTTCCCTATGACATCAGCAACATCCAGACACAATGCATAAAGTCAGACAGCGGTGTAGATCTCTCCAACATCACAACCATGCAACTCTCCAACGGAATGCTTGCAACAATACAATCCTCCGTAACCTGTCTTGGCAGCAACACAGGTATTATAGCAGGTAGCGAGGCAACACTCATCGTCGATGACATCAACAATCCTAAACTCATTACCATTCACCGACGTTGGCAGGACGAAGTTGAGAACATCCGTGTACCACAACAAATTACAGGTTACGAGTACGAGTTTCTCGCCTGTCGTGATGCACTACAAAAAGGTCTCACCGAAGCTCCACAGATGTCTCACGATGAAACCCTTCTCGTAATGGAAATCATGGATTCCCTACGCCAACAATGGGGTGTCCGCTATCCTATGGATTAACAAATTGCCTCCTCAAGGGGGTCACGTTTCAGTTCTTAGTTACTTTATTTATCAAGGGTACAAGGTACGAGGTTAAACAATTCCTTCGCGTTTCGTCTTCCTTATTTCCTCGTTTATTTCATCAAGTGTCAAGTCTGGTAATCGTCCACTCTCCGCCATTTTTCTAATTTCACGGAAAGCCTCGAGTTCGCTCATAGTTTCCCAATCTGGTTCAGCTTTTATTTCAAAAGGAATTTTCCTATACATCACCACTGCTTTTGCAAACACATTCATTGCTGCGTTTGCACTCATACCCATACGAGAGCAGAGAGCATCAAAACTCTGTTTTAATTGTGAGTCCATCCTCACTGTCATAGATACCTGTGCCATAATCATATAAGTTTTACGGCTGCAAATATAAACAATTTATTTCATTCTGACATCATTTTGACGTAAATTTCTATCCTTTTGACAAAAAAACATATATTTTATATCTGCCAATGAAATACTTCATTTGGTCATTTGGCGGATTTTCATTTGGTCATTTGGCTTTGTTGTATTTGATTTTTGGGCAAATGTGCCATATATTTCAGAATCACTATTCGTGATTATCGTCGTAGGCATAGTCGTAACAACAGTTCAGTATCTCGTTGTAGTCGTGGCAACGCTCCAGGTCAGCAAGAGCCTCTTTCAGAAACCCTTTGGCAGTTATCTGACGCTTCGTTACAGGCTTAAGCAGAGTATAGGTCTTCAAACGATAATAGTCACTATATTTATCCTTCTCGTCATAGTCTTTAGGCACCTTCTTCAGAGCCTCATCCCAAGGCAAGGTAAAGTCCTTACATTTCTCAAGCGCCTCGTTGAAGTGCTCCCCTTCGAGCATTATCTCCTTTCTTACGCTTTTCACTACCACCTTCTCAGGGTTATATAGTCCTGCAGCAAGGAAATAAGTGTTTGTGTCAGGTTCTATGTGGATGTAGTAGCCAGCCATACCCGATTTCTTGCCCTTAGGGCATACATACACCCCCATCCACGTCTTATAGGGCCTTTTGTCTTGTGTGAATCGCAGGTCACGATATATTCGGTAAGTGATGTCGCGAAGCTGCAGATCATGCACCCTTGGGTCAAACAGCTCCACCCCTCGCATAAAATCCATTGCAAATCCGTCAAAGACCTTTTTAGCCGCCTGATACTCCTCTTTGTGGGCATCAAACCACTCCTTATTATTGTTTTTAGCCAGTTGTTGCAGAAAATCTATCAACGTTTTCATATCTTGCCAAAATTGTTATAAATTAAATATCTATTCTATCCATTCTTACATCAGCCATCAGTTGCTTGTCCCTATGACATTCTATTGTTTTGTGAATAGTGAGGGTCGAATGTTAGTTGAGTATGTATGGGGATTGTTACTTCACCACGGTCTTGCCGTTAACGATGTAGATGCCGTGAGGCAGGGCTTCAAGCGGAGCCGTCTGCAGCTCACCCTTCACGTTGTAGATGGTTGCAGGGCCGTCAAATGTAGCAGCATCCTGCTTAACGATCTGAATGGCGGTAGGGGTACCTTCTACGATATTAGCAAAGTCCTTCCAACCTGTAGTTGACTTGTATTTCTCGATTGTGCCCACTGGAACGTAGAGGGTAGCGTTGTTAAAGGTATTTTGGGAGAATATATTACTGGATATTGCAGATGGATTTTCTATCAGCGAAATGATAGTTGGGATATCAGCTTCATCAAAAGCATAGTTTCCAATACTCGTCACACCACTGCCGATAGTGACAGAGGAAAGACCTGTGCATTGAGCGAATGCACGAGCTTTAATGCTCGTCACACTATTAGGGATGATAATGGAGGAAAGACCATAGCACTTATTGAACGCTGCATAACAAATGCCCGTCACGCCGTCTGGGATGATCAAGTTGGTTATTTCTGTATTTTCGTCACTGTAAATATGATGAGCGTAGTAGATGGGATTAGAATATTCATTACCAAAGTCTTTATCACACCACGCAGCAATATCTGGTACTATAACTTTTTTAAGACCAGTACAATCCCAGAACGCACCAGTTCCAATACTCGTCACGCTATTGGGGATGGTAATGGAAGTAAGTAGTGGGCAATCATAGAACGCCATATTTCGAATATACGTCACTTTGCTTGTTATGTCATTGTAAGTAACTTCTTCTGGGATGACAATTTTACCAGAGTATTCGTTTCTATATTCAGTTTCGATAAGACCGCGAAATGTAACCGCAAGTTGCGTACCATCATCATTCATGTAATAGTAATAGATAGTTTTGCCATCAGCATTGTCTACTTCAATTTCTTTAAATTTTAAAGAATTTTCGTTAGCATTATTATCATTGATGTCAAGTGCTGAAGCGGTGATTCCTACCATGCTCATGAGCAGGGTAAGGATTAGCGTCAGGTTACGTTTTTTCATAATAGTTGTTATTTTGGGTTTATAATGTTGTATATAGGCAATAAAATGTGACAGAGGTTCACTTCATCCCCTGTCACAAATAATCTGGCGCAAGTCCTGTATTAGGGATCGCGTATTATATTGCTGTATCTTTTGAATGTCCATATGTTTTTTAGTTATTAGATGCCTAACATTTTTTCGAGTACAAAGATACAAAATATTCTTCATAGTTCAATTATTCTGATAGGAAAATATTTTGAGGAAGGGAGATTCAATCTATATAAGGGTTTAAGGGCAATTCATTCAACTCTTTTCAGGGGTTGTACCTTGTCAAACCTTGTCATTGTCAAGGTTGTCAAACTCGATTTTCAACTAAAAATGATTCAAAGTAAATAATAATATATATTATTATATTACTTTGCGGAAATTTGGCATTTCCGAATTCGACTTTGACAATGACAACCTTGACAACCTTGACAACGTATCTGCATGGGTGAAGTGTCTTTCCCTGTATAGTGTTGACTCCTTTTGAGCCTTAATTTGTTGCTGTTTTGTTAATTACTGTTTATTATACTGTTTCTGTTGACTTATCT
>CAMUVE010000056.1:0-12419 GCA_947163985.1 uncultured Prevotella sp. | reverse complement strand
GTGGAACAACCAGATGTACCACGACTACGAACAGGCATATATGGACATCATGGACGACAATCCGCAGACGCAGAGCTACAACCAGTTCCTGCACTTAGGAAAGACTGTCGATGAAACGAACATTGATGATTACAGGCAGCTTTTCAAAAGACGTAAGGACTACTACAGGCGCTACCGCGACTTGAGCATCTTTATAATGATAGGTGTCTATGCGCTATCGATTATCGATGCGTATGTGGATGCCTCGCTGTCGGAGTTCGACATCTCCGACGACCTGAGTCTTAGGATACAGCCGGAGGTAATAAAGAACGGGGCATCGAGAAACCCGTTTGAGAATGCCGCGATGGGTGTGAATTGTGCGTTGACGTTTTAAATGAATAATAAATAAAAAAACAAGATATGAAAAAGACCCTGATACTAATCGCCATTATGTTCTTCGGAATGAGCAGCGCGATGCTGGCACAGAACGAAGAGGACGAGTACGTCGTAACCGACGAGAATGGTGACGAGGAAGTCATCGATGTACCAGAGGCCCTGACATTGGAGGTGGACAGTCTGCTGAACCAATATTACTCTCAGATGTATCTGGAACAGGGCAACGACTGTAACTTCACGGATGTAAATCCTACGTTCGACACAGAGACCTACATTGAGAGACTAAGGAGGCTTCCTGCTCTCATGGAACTGCCTTATAACGAGGTGGTAAGGAAGTTTATAGACCGCTACAGCGGACGCCTGCGTCGTTCGGTAGCCTTCTGGTTAGGAGCAGCAAACTTCTATATGCCTATTTTCGAGCAGGCGTTAGAGACATACAACCTGCCTTTAGAGTTGAAATACCTGCCAGTGATAGAGTCCGGACTCACCCCGACAGCGGTGTCGCGCGTAGGAGCCACGGGACTGTGGCAGTTCATGCTCTCGACAGGACGACAGTACGGACTGAAGGTGAACACGCTGGTTGACGAACGTCGCGACCCCATCAAGGCATCGTATGCCGCAGCACGCTATCTTCGCGACCTGTACAGAATCTTTGGTGACTGGAACCTCGTGATAGCAGCCTACAACTGCGGTCCGGAGCGCATAACCAGGGCAATACACCGTGCTAACGGCGAGAAGGACTACTGGAAGATATATCCTTATCTGCCACAGGAGACACGCGGATACGTGCCTGCATTCATCGCTGCAAACTACATCATGAACTACTACTGCGACCACAACATCTGTCCTATGCGCACGAAACTGCCCGCCAAGTCGGACACGGTGGTTGTTAACCGCGACGTGCATCTGAAACAGATCGCTGCCGTATGTAACATCCCGGAAGAAGAACTCAGGGCTCTTAACCCGCAGTACCGCCACGACATAGTGAACGGAAATACAGAACCATCGGCAATACGTCTTCCTCTACATATTATAAATACGTTCATCGACAACGAAGACTCCATATATGTCTATGATGCCGAGAACCTGCTGACAAGACGCGATGTTGCCGACGTTGACGACTCGCAGCCTATATACAAGCGACACGTCAAGAAGAGTTACTCGCGAAACAAAGGCAGACGGGGCAGACATTATAAGTCGGGACGCAGAGGACGTAGCAAATACAGCTCCGGACATAAGAGCAGAAGGAGCAAGAGTAAGAGCAGGAGCAGACGTCGCAGAAGATAAAGAAAGGGTTTATTATGGACAAAGAGCAGACGAAACAGGACATTGAACAGTTGTCGGCAGAGGACAAGATGGTGAACGACGCGTTCCAAGCCATCGTTGACATTTACATTAAATCGCCACACAGAAAGAAGATTGACCTCATCACAAAGGCATTCAACTTTGCGAAGGAGGCACACAAAGGTGTACGCAGACTCTCTGGCGAGCCGTACATCATGCACCCTATAGCGGTGGCACGTATCGCCTGCGAGGAAATAGGACTGGGCTCTACGAGTATCTGTGCGGCGCTGCTGCACGACGTAGTGGAAGATACCGACTACACCGTTGAGGACATCAGTAACATCTTCGGTCCCAAGATAGCACAGATTGTTGACGGACTGACAAAGATATCGGGAGGAATATTCGGAGAACAGGCATCGGCACAGGCGGAGAACTTCAAGAAGCTCCTGCTCACCATGAGCGAGGATATCCGAGTGATACTAATAAAGATATGTGACCGTCTGCACAACATGCGAACTCTTGATTCGCAGCCGGCAAACAAACAGTATAAGATAGCCGGAGAGACGCTCTACATCTACGCCCCCCTTGCTAACCGTCTGGGACTTAACAAGATAAAGACGGAACTGGAGAACCTAAGCTTCCGTTTCGAGCACCCTGAGGAGTACGCCAAGATACAACAGCAACTGGAGGACACCGCAGGGAAGCGTAACGAGTTGTTTAAGGAGTTCACAGCACCTATCAAGGAGGCTCTCGACAAGATGGGACTGAAATACCAGATTGTAGAGAGGGTGAAGAGTCCCTACTCCATCTGGAACAAGATGCAGACGAAACACGTCACCTTCGACCAGATTTACGACATCCTCGCCGTCCGCATAATATTCACCCCAACGGAACTTGACAAGGAGGTTAACGAGTGTTTCGACATATACGTCGCACTTACAAAGATATACAAGAGTCACCCCGACCGCTTCCGCGAATGGCTCAACCACCCGAAGGCTAACGGCTACCAGGCGCTGCACGTCACGCTGATGAGCGAGAAGGGTAACTGGATAGAGGTGCAGATACGTTCAGAACGTATGCACGAGATTGCAGAACAGGGTTTTGCAGCACACTGGAAGTACAAGGAGGGAATGATAACCGAAGAAGAGGGAGAGTTGAACAACTGGCTGCACACCATCAAGGAAATCCTTGACGACCCGCAGCCTGACGCTATGGACTTCCTGGACTCAATAAAACTGAACCTCTTCGCATCAGAAATCTTCGTATTTACTCCGAAGGGCGAGATAAAGACAATGCCGGCAAACTGTACCGCACTGGACTTCGCCTTCCAGATACACACCTTCCTCGGCAGCCACTGTATTGGCGCTAAGGTAAACCACAAACTCGTGCCGTTGAGTCATAAGCTGAGCAGCGGCGACCAGGTAGAGATTCTCACCAGTAACTCGCAGCACGTACTGCCTTCGTGGGTGAACTTCGTTAGTACGGCAAAGGCGAAAGGAAAGATTCTTGCTATTCTTCGTCGCGACCGCAGAGAGATACAGAAGAAGGGTGAGACAATTCTCCAGGAATTCATGGAGCGCAACCATCTGGAGCTTACCACACAAGCTTTGGACCGTCTTTGCGAGTTCCACGACGTACAGAAACACGAGGACTTGTATTATGGTCTTGGACGCAAGAACATTATTCTTGGCGACAAGGACATCGACGAGATTCTCGGCAAGAATAAGAAGACTACCGCCAAGATAGGCTGGCGCCGCTACGTTCCTTTCATGAAGGAGAAGAGCGGCAGCGAGGAAAAGAAGCCTGTAGCACGCAACTACATGATTGTCGGCAAGGACTTCAACCGCAAGAAGCCCGTCATCATTACCGAGAGCAACATCAACCAGTTCCTGTTCCCGGGCTGTTGTCACCCCATCCCTGGCGATGACGCCTTAGGATTCATCGACGGACGCCACCGCATAGAGATTCACAAGCGTAACTGTCCCGTAGCAAGTAAATTGAAGTCGAGCTACGGCAACAGAATACTCGATGCTAAGTGGGACATGCACAAGACGATGTTCTTCGATGCTACAATAGAAATCAGCGGCATCGACCGCATGGGATTGCTCAAGGAAGTCACACAGGTTATCTGCGACCGCATGAACGTAAACATCCGCAAGGTGGTTATCAGCAGTAATCAGGGAATCTTCGACGGAAGTATAGAGCTGCGTGTCCACGACCGCGAGGACGTACGACTTATCATGGATGAGTTGAAGATTATCGATGGACTGCAGGAGATAAATCAGATTATATAATTGAGAATTGAGAATTTAGAATTGAGAATTGAAAATTATGATTACCTTTATTGATTTTGTACAAAATAAACACTTTAGTGGCGCACGTACCTATCTGCGTATCTTTACACTTTTGGCATTACTCTCTCCCCTCTCCTCTCTCCTCTCCCCTCTATTTGCAGCCAACAAGTACGATAATCCCGACACTATCTTTGTGGCACGCGACGGCACAGGAGAGTTCCGTACCGTGAACGAAGCGGTGGAGGTATGTCGTGCCTTCATGGAATACCACAAGGTGATATTCGTAAAGAAGGGTGTCTATAAGGAGAAGGTCATCATTCCTTCATGGCTTACCAACATTGAGCTGTGCGGTGAGGATGCCGAAAAGACTATTATCACCTACGACGACCACGCTAACATCAACAAGATGGGCACCTTCCGTACTTACACGTTGAAGATAGAAGGCTCCGACATCACCGTCAAGAACATCACCATAGAGAATAATGCCGCTAAACTCGGTCAGGCAGTAGCGCTACATACTGAGGGCAATAACCTGACATTCATTGGCTGTCGTTTCCTTGGCAACCAGGATACTGTCTATACTGGTGTCGGCGAGACAAAACTTCTCTTTAAGGACTGCTATATCGAGGGAACAACAGACTTCATCTTCGGTCCTTCAACGGCGTGGTTCGAGCATTGCACCATCCACAGCAAGGCAGACAGCTACATCACCGCTGCTTCTACACCGAAGGGTGTGAAGTACGGATATGTCTTTAACAACTGCACCTTGACGGCAGAGCCTAACGTAACGAAGGTTTATCTGGGTCGTCCCTGGCGCCAGTATGCCCACACACTCTTTATGAACTGCCACCTCGGTAAGCACATAGTACCGGCAGGATGGAAAGAGTGGAGCAATAAAGACAGCCTTGCCACAACACGCTATGAAGAGTATAACAACAACGGTGAAGGTGCTAACATCTCACAGCGCGTTGCCTGGAGCCGTCAACTAACGAAGAAAGAGGCTAAGGAAATTACAATAGAGAAGGTTTTGAAATAAGACCAGCAAAGTTGTTAATGATTAATCGCAGAACATTTGTTTAAGAACATTTCGTAACACTGTCAGTTCTTCATAAGTAAGCGATGAAATCTTACCCTTAATTCTTTGTCTGTCAACTGTTCTTATTTGATCGGTAACAATCTCACCGTTTCTTCCTTTGATAGTGCATCTCACTCTATAAGGATAACCATGTATTGAAGATGTTATAGGTATTATAATTACAGTGTTGAGGTACCTATTTAATTCGTCTGGGCTTACCACGACACATGGACGTATCTTTTGCATTTCTGCACCAATCGTAGGATTCAGGTCAACCCAATATACATCAAACTGGTTTATCATTTCCACTCCTCCACAACATCATCTGGAAACATATCCTCAGATACGAATTTGTCTTGACTATCTAAGTGGGCTTTTTGCGCTGCCAAATCCCATCCTTCACGTACTCCTGTTTTTATTTTACTTGAAGATAGTGACCTTACATATAATAAAATCTTCTCTATTGCCGTTTCACTATCTAGAAGCGGATTCATTTCAAGGAATAGTTGTGCACGTAGTTGAGTAGTAGTCATAATATTTACTTTTATTTGCTGCAAAGATAGCGAATTAAAGTTAACAACCAAAATTTTTGGGATTATTTTTGTTAAAGCAAAACGAGGGCAAGTCTTACGACCTGCCCTCTAATTTATTATGAATTAAGTAAATGTAAGCAAGCTTGCTTTTGCTCTTACTTATTCATGAATTTCTTGCCGTTTACAACAACGATGCCCTTGAAGTTCTTACCAACTTCCTGACCAGCGAGGTTGTACATGCGAGCGTTCTGAGCCTTAGCAGCAGCTACAGAAGAGATACCTGCGGGGTCAACGCTGTAGATAGTGAATGCAGCCTTTGGTGCTTCAGAGTCAGTACCCTCAACAACAACGTCCTGCTCAGCAGTAGCGAAGTACATACCAGAAACAGAAGCCTTAGAACCACATGCGTTGAACAGGTATGTGCCACCATTGTAAACAGGGAACCAAACTACACCAAGACCATTAACCTTGATTGCTGTTGTGGGATCACCTGTAGCGATATGCTCAAGCTGGTCAATAAAAGTAGAAACTACATTGAATTCACCCTCGCCCTTAACTTCTACGAAGAGCTTGCTATCTGGGAATGCAGCATTATTTGCCTCCATAGCAGCCTTGTAACCAATAGCTGCACCGTCCTCGAATACTGTATAAGCCTTGTTAGAAGAAAGCTTAGCAATTACATAAACGATACCGTCAGCCTTAGCCTTAATGCCATAAACACAACCACTTACAGGAGCTGAAGGACCTTTAGCAGGAGTTGTCTCTGATCCTGCTGAACCTGCAGGAGAATTACCTTCTATATCCTTTGGGTTAGTGTTACCCTGCATACCACCACTTGTAGAAATTTCGTTACCACCAATCTTAACTACGTTGTAGTCGTTGTTCTTGATGTTTGAAGCCTTGTAATCGTCATCGAAAGCAATGTAAGCATCAATAGCCTCGTTAGAACCGAGTGCTGTTTCTTTAGCAACTGGGCTAACATCACCTGTCAGACCCATACCCTCAGAATCAAACTGAACTACCTGTGCGTTTACAGTAGTAGCGAAAGCTACAGCAGCGAGTAAAAATACTTTTTTCATAATCTTTTGTTTTAAATTGTTAATAGATAAAATTTTTAAATATATCTGTTTTCACAGTTTCTTGTTTATATTAAGGCGGGAGGTTGCCGCACTGAGGGCAACCTCCTGCCCTGTTTACTTATTGAGCAGACGGTTTAGCACCCTCAAACTTGTAAGTGTGAGTGTAACCGCCACGACCAGTCCTCTCCATCTTGAACTCCATCACGATAGCACTACCGTTAACAAAGATGCGATAGCCTGCCTTGACATTGTCAGCGTTGAGCAGTCCGTTACCGTCAGCATCAGTGTTGGTGATGATGAAACGAGTAGCCTGCTGAGCGATGTTAGCCTTTCCGTTAAGAGCCTTCAGACGTGCTGCGGTATTCTCGGGGAAGGAAACGGCAACAACGTCTTTGTTGTCCTCTACCTTTGCCAGAGTGATAGTACCAGCAGCTTCTGTAGCAACTCCATTAGCATCGGTGTATGTCCATGTACCGCTGTAAGTACCTGCTACGGCAGCACCCTTGTCTGCAACGATAGGATAGCCAGAGTCGTCGCTGTCGCTACCGCAGGCGGTAAATCCAAGTGCACATGTAAACAATGCGATTGCTATATATAAATACTTTTTCATTGTTCTATACTTTTAAATTATTAATAACCAGGATTCTGCTTCATATCAGGAGAAGTGTTAGAGCTCAACTCCATTGTTGGGATTGGACGGTACCACTTAATCTCACCGGCAGAGTTACTCATGTCAGAAACAGAAGAGATGTAGTTGTTGTATGCAACATTGTACTTAACCAGCTGGCGTGTACGACGGAGGTCCATGTAGCGCTGACCCTCAGCATAGCACTCACGAGCGCGCTCGTCAAGTACGAGGTCAACCATACGCAGTGTTCCGTGTGTGTAAGCCGGGTCGTAAGCACCAAGTGAGCTGATAGTAGCAGCCTTAGCACGTGTACGAACGTCATTGATCTTAGCAAGTGCCTTATCATCCTGACCTGCCAGCATGTAAGCCTCTGCAGCTACGAGATAGAGCTCTGAAGCGTGGAGGATAACGATGTCACGATAGTCCTCAGAAGTGTTCATGTTAGAATGCGGAGTCTGCGGATCGTCCCACTTTTTTACTGAAGGAGTGAAGTTCATGCGGTTCTGCAGGGTAGCGTCGTTGTAAGCGCCACCTACGGCAGCGTCTTCTCTCCAGTTTCCTTCTGCGTCAAAGCTGTAAGCGATAACCGGGTTAGCCATGATGTAAGCATGAGGAGTGTTAGCCAGGCCACTCTTGAAGCGGTCCTTCATAGCTGTCAGCTGAGCCTCGAAAGCAGCCTTGTCTGTGTAGTGAGGAGCATAAAGGTAAGCTATAGGCAGGGTAGCCTTCTGAGCATCTGTTGCATTGTAGTATGCGTAGTAACCCTCAGTTCCCCATGTACTTTCTGTGTTATAGAATGTTGTCATGAATGTGCCGGCATAGCGCTCGTCACCCTCGTCCCACAAGTAGAGAGACTTAACAGAAGGCACCTTTGTAGAGCCGCTGTACTTCAGGAAAGTAGCACTGATGTCGCCATAGTAAGAACCGAAGTCGTTCTGCAGTCCGTGACCACCGCCTGTACCGGGGTAGCTTGCGCGGTCGTACTGTACAGAGAAGAATGTCTCGGGGTTAGCATCCTCGTTAGAGGGATCCCACTTCTTCTCGAAAGACTGTGTCAGGGCGATGCCAGCAATAGCGGTCTCTGCCCACTTCGCAGCCTCAGTAGCGTAAGCTGTACCTGTAACGTTGTATGTTCCCTGAGCAGCATTGGTAAGAGTTGTCTCGAGGTCCCAAGCAGCAGCGAGGTTCAGTTTTGCTATCAAAGCAGCGATGGCGCGCTTGTTGACTGTACCGTCGTATGTAGCAGGCTTCTCAGGAGCTGCATCATAAACAGACTTCAAGTCGTTGATACAACCATCATAGATAGTCTTCAGGTCAGCACGTGGATAGTTACGTGTAGAACTGTTGATATACTCGGTGATGTAAGGAACGCCTCCGAACTGCTGTGTCAGCATGTAGTATCCGTATGCACGGAGGAAGATAGCGTCTGTTTTATATCTGTCACCAGCATAGTGAATAAGACCGTTGGCATTGTTGATAAGCTCATAGCAACCAACATAGAAATTCTGAACGGCACTTGTCTCACCGGTGAGAGAGAAACGAACGAACTCGTCGTCGCCACGACCACGTGACGGCCAGTAGAGGTCAGAGCTGTTCTCAAGAATATCTGTTGATGTTACAACCTTGCGCAGAGAGAAGAACGTATTAACTCTCCAGGCATCCTGACCGGCGGAAGTACCGAAGTACTCGTCAGCGGTCTTACCACCTGCGCTCTTGTTATCTGCTTCCAGGAAATCGCTACAACTTGTGAGAGTGAAGCCCACAGCCAGCGCCATTCCTAAAATATATTTGATACTTTTCATTTTCTTTTCTTTTTTAAGTTTCACGATTAGAACTTCAGGCTGGCACCGAACTGCCAAGAAACAGTTGACGGACCATCATTCTTATTAGTAGCGTCTGCCCACTCAGGATCGAAGCCCTTGTACTTTGTGAATACGAATGGGTTAGTTACTGTGCAGTAGAGACGGAGTTTGCTGATACCAATCTTGTTGATCCACTTCTTCGGGAATGTATAGCCAAGAGTGATATACTTAACCTTTACGAACGAAGCGTCGGTTACCTTGTTAGCTGCTGAGAGCCACTGAGCAGAACCTACGCCGCTTGATGCGGCAGCGTTGTTCGGGAAAGGATAGTCACCGTAGTGAGTCTGCTGCTGATATACAGGGTTGATGTATGTACCATCGGCATTAACACCGTCGCAGTCGATAAGTGTACCTGCGGGGATGTAGTAGTCAACATTGAGCTTCATACGACCGCGGTCACCAAAGTTAAGATACTCATCGTAGAAGTTAGAAGCAACCTTGTAACCCTGCTTTGTGTAGATAGAGAACGAGAAGTCCCAGTCTCTCCAACTCAAGTTAGAAGTAAAGCTACCTGTCCAGATAGGATCCTTGCGGAATACCTGCTTATCCTTGTCGTCGATAGTACCGTTGCCATCGAGGTCAGCAATAATCGCATTACCTTCTGTCCATTGATATACTTTATAGTAGTAGTCGCTTTCCTTCACAACATCACCAGGATTGAATCCTGCGTTCTTAGCAGCGTCGTTGTTAGGAACAACCATGTTGCGATCTGTTACGACACCAATCCAGTTATACTGATATACGTTATTGAACGGTTCGCCAATGAATAGTCCGTCAGCGGGAAGGCTCTGACCGGTACCGTTAATTTCCTTAACCTCGTTCTTGTTGTGAGCATAGTTGAATGTTGTCTCCCAACGCCAATCCTGATTCTCGATATTAACTGTTGTCAAAGTGAACTCAATACCCTTGTTCTGGACCTTACCTACGTTAGTAGTCATTTTCTTTAGAGAGTTGTTGCTTGAATCCCAACCTGCTTCGAGTGGCAGTGTAACGTCATAGAGAAGGTCTTTAGAGGTCTTGTTGTAGATATCGATACTACCGCTGATACGGTTGTTGAGGAATCCGAAGTCAATACCGAAGTTCAGTTCGTGAGAAGACTCCCATGTAAGAAGTTTATCAACAATTCCTGAAGGATATTGACCCGTGTAATTTGTTCCACCAAATGGATAGTAGTTTCCATCGCTACCAACAGTCTGCTGTGTAGCGTAATTGTTAATACCGCTATTGTTACCTGTAACACCGTAAGAGAGACGGAATTTCAGGTTGCTCAGCCAGTCAATCTTCTTCATGAACTCTTCCTCAGAAGCACGCCATGCAAGAGCGAATGATGGGAATGAACCCCAACGATGACCGCTAGCGAATTTTGAAGAACCATCCCAACGGATTGTTGCTGTAGCCATGTACTTGCCTGCGTATGTATAATTACCACGGAAAGCCCATGAAATCATGCTATTTTCTGTGTAAGAAGATGTAGCCTCGGTCTTTGAAGGAGCGGTTGTACTACCTACGTTGTTCCAGTTAGAACCCGGCTGCACGCGGCGTGCTGTTACCTGAAGGTTCTCGCTGTTAGAAGAGATAACTTCGTTCAGGGCGAGGAAGTCAACAGTGTGAACATCGTTGAATGTCTTGTTGAAGTTAACCTGGTTTGTCCACGTCCAGCTGAAGTTACGGTGTGTCTGGTGGATGGCACGGTTACCATCACCTTCGCCTTTATTATCCTCGTAACCCTTAATCAGGTCGTTGGCTTCATTGTATGTACCCTGACGATACTGAGAGAAGTTTGGAGCGAATGTTGACTTGATAGAAACTTCCTTGATAGGTTTAACCTGCAAGTAGAAGTTACCGAGCAAGCGCCATGTCTCGCGCTGCTTTGTCTGGTTGTCAAGAAGTATCAGCGGGCTAACTTGGTCAGAGAACTGATAACCGTTGTCTGACCCCATGTTAATGTAGCTACCCGGCTTGTCGATAATAGAACCGTCGTCAGCCTTTGGTCTCATGAACGGGTTCATACGGTATGCGTACTGTACACCGTTATCGTCAGCGTAGTTGTTCTCCTGACGTGCAACGTTGAAGCTGAAACCTCCGGTCAACCACTTGTTGAGTTTTGCATCAACACTACCCTTGAAGTTAATCTTCTTGGAATCATCACCACGATAGATACCCTTCTCCTGGTTGTAACCAACACCGAAGTGGTAGCTTACGTCGTTGTTCTCGCCTGCGGTACCGCTGACAGCGAGATAGTGGTTCTGCTGGAAGCCTGTACGTGTAACCTCCTTAGGCCAGTCGTAAGAAACGCCTCTGCGAAGCATGTCCTTCATAACTGAGTAGCCGCCGTTTTCGTGCTCTGCGTCACTCTTCCAAAGACCCATCTGATTGTATGTTCCCATGGTGTAAGCCGGCTGACCGCTAAGAGCTGTTGCAGAACCGCCTTCAGCGTATGTCAAGAACTTAAGGAAACGATACTTATAGAATTCGTTGGTGTCCATGAAGTCCGGCATGCGGGCTGTCTTCACAACACCTACGTAACCGTCGTAAGAAACAGTAGGCTTCTGCTGACCGCGCTTGCTGACACCGGCGCCACTCTTCGTTGTTACCATAACAACACCGGCAGTAGCGCGTGAACCGTAGATAGCGGTTGAAGAAGCGTCCTTCAATACGTCGATACGCTCAATGTCCTGTGGGTTCAAGAAGTCCATGTCGTCGCAGACAACGCCGTCGATGACGTAGATAGGCTTCAAGTCACTGTTGGTAGATGACTTACCACGGATTTCAACGTTAAATCCTCCGTTTGTACGTCCTGTTGACTGGGTAATGTTAACACCAGGCACAGAACCCTGAAGGCTCGCGATGGGTGAAGAAGTACCCTTCGCATTCAACTGGTCGGTATTTACTGAAGAAACAGAACCGGTTAAGTCGCTCTTCTTCATTGTACCGTAACCTACTACAACCACCTCGTTCAAGGTCTGGCTGTCTTCTTGTAAAACGATGTCAAGACTTGTCTTGTTGCCTACAGTTATCTGCTGATCGGTATAACCGATGTAACTAACTTTGACAACATCCTTTGGCTCTGCCTTGATTGAGAAGTTACCGTCGATGTCGGTCACGGCTGCTGCCTGACCGTTCAACAACACTGTAACACCAATCATCGGTTCACCAGTCGCGTCTTTCACAGTACCAGTAACTGTCTGCTGCGCGTAAGCAACAAAACAGATCATGGAAAGTAGTGAAGCCATGATGGCTCGTTTGATTTGTAGATACATAAATGTTTGTTTTAGTTATACTTAGATTT
>CAMUVE010000055.1:0-12725 GCA_947163985.1 uncultured Prevotella sp. | reverse complement strand
CGTTACGACAAGATTATCATCATGACCGATGCCGATGTCGATGGTTCACACATCGACACCCTCATCATGACACTCTTCTACCGCTTTATGCCACGTGTTATACAGGAGGGACACCTCTATATCGCTACTCCACCACTCTACAAGTGTACATATAAGAAGATTAGTGAGTATTGCTACACAGAACAGCAGCGTCAGGCATTCATCGACAAGTATGTAGCCGGCGACGAGAACAGTGCTGCTCTCCACACACAGCGCTACAAAGGTCTTGGTGAGATGAACCCAGAGCAGTTGTGGGAAACTACTATGGACCCCTCAACACGTCTGCTGAAGCAGGTAACGATAGAGAATGCAGCTGAAGCTGATGAGATATTCTCTATGCTTATGGGTGACGACGTAGAACCACGTCGCGACTTCATTGAGAAGAATGCTACTTACGCTAACATCGACGCTTAACGTTCTTCGTTAAGTGTTGATGCCAACGTATCTAACTCGTCATACCACTCTTTTCCGAAACGACGGATAAGTGGTTCACGAAGAAACTTATACAGGGGAAGGTTAATAGCCTTCCCTTTTTCACGTCCGCACCTACAGATATCCCAACGGTGATAGTTCAGTCCTACCAGTCCATTGCTGAACGTCTTCTCACGAATAGGATAAAGAGCACAGCTGATGGGCTTCACGAACAGTGAAGAGTGAAGAGTGAAGAGTGAAGAATTACGTGCTATCTTTTCCAGAGCACAGAGGCAATTGCCGTTATTATCATAACACGTGAAGACGCAGTCTTTGCCTGCCACAATACTTGTCACGAGGTCACCATCGCGGTCAGAGTAAGCCACGCCCTGCTTGTCGATAACCGCCTGAGCCGAAGCCGACAAGTCTTTCCACACATCGTCAAGAACATCTTCTATCTTGCCTATCTCCTCGAGGGTAACAGGAGCTCCTGCATCACCTTCCACACAACAAGCGCCCTTGCACGTCTCATAGTCACAACAGAAGCACTCCGTAATAATGTCCGATGCTATAAGCACATCGCCTACCTGTAATATAGGTGGCAGCTCACGCGGAGTATGGGAAGAATTTTCTCTCATGTTTACCAATTGATTGGTTCTATTCCGTTCTTTATTAAATAATCGTTGCACCTTGAGAACTGATGCTGTCCGAACCAGCCCCCGCGATTTGCCGATAGCGGCGAGGGGTGGACAGACTCCAATACGAGGTTCTTGGTGGCATCAATCATATATTTCTTTCCACGTGCATAACCACCCCACAGCATATAAACCAGGTGTTCCTTGTTTTCTGCAAGGGCTTTTATCGCTGCATCAGTGAAGGTCTGCCATCCTAAGCCCGAATGGCTGTTAGCCTGGTGTGCCCTTACTGTCAGCGTCGCATTGAGTAGCAGCACTCCCTGTTCTGCCCAACGAGTAAGATTTCCGCTCATGGGGATATCCTTACCGAGGTCATCCTTTATCTCCTTGAAGATATTCTGCAGTGAAGGCGGAAACATCACCCCGTCATTAACAGAGAAACTCAGTCCGTGGGCTTGACCAGGTTCGTGGTACGGGTCCTGACCTATAATCACCACCTTAACCTTATCGAAGGGACAAAGATTAAAAGCATTGAACACCAGTCTCGCTGGCGGGTAACAAGTGTATTTTGTGTACTCCTGACGTACATAACCAGTAAGAGCCGAGAAGTAAGGCTTCTCGAACTCCCCTTTCAGTCTGTCTTTCCACGACTTCTCTATTTGGACTTCCATTATTTCTTTACAAGATTTCCAAGGATGTCGCGTGTCAACTCTTTGGTTATCGTTCGTGTTGCTGCCGAAGTAGCATTCTTCACCACACGACCGGTCTTCGAGGTGCGACTCTTCGTCTTCTTTCCTGTTATGGCATCACTCACCATAGTGCCCAGTATTGCTGCGAGTGTTGATGTTACAGCTGTCATCACCGCCTTCAGCACCTTACCCATGAAGCCCGACTTCTTTGACGACGTCTCCTCAACGCGTCCGCCGTCCTGTGCCTCCGGAGCAGAGTCTTGCATCGCCTCCGCCGACTCCTGTTCTTCTTTTTGCAGCATCTCGTAAGCACTTACACGGTCAACTGCATTGTCGTACTTACCCGCCAGACGGCTCTGTCTGATAATGTCGTTGCGCTGTCCTTCCGTTATGGCACCAATCTGCGACAGCGGGAACAGAATCTTTGCACGCTCCACCATTGACGGAGCGCCTTTCTCGTCAAGGAACGACACAAGAGCCTCACCCGTTTCAAGATTCATAATAGCCTCATCAGTCTTGAATGCCGGATTGGCGCGGAAGGTCTCTGCAGCCGTCTTCACCGCTTTCTGGTCCTTTGGGGTATATGCTCTCAGTGCGTGTTGCACACGGTTTCCCAACTGTCCGAGAATATTCTCGGGAATGTCCGTAGGACTCTGTGTTATGAAGTATATGCCCACGCCCTTGGAACGGATAAGTCGTATCACCTGCTCTATCTTGTCGAGCAATGCCTTTGAAGTGCCTTCGAAAAGCATGTGAGCCTCATCGAAGAAGAACACAAGTTTCGGCTTGTCCATATCGCCCACCTCAGGCAGTGAGCTGTACAGTTCGCTGAGCAACCAGAGCAGGAAGGTGCTATATAGTTTCGGCTGCATCATAAGTTTGTCGGCAGCCAACACGTTCATCACACCCTTGCCGCCCTCGGTCTGCATAAGGTCGAAGATGTCAAACGACGGCTCTCCGAAGAATTTCTCGGCACCCTGAGCTTCCAACTGCAGGAGAGCACGTTGTATAGCTCCCACTGATGCTGTCGTCACATTGCCGTATTTCGACGTATATTCCTTAGCATGCTGCGATACGTAGTCGAGCATAGAGCGCAAATCCTTAAGGTCAAGGATTAGCAGTCCTCGTTCGTCGGCAACGCGGAACACTATGTTAAGGACTCCGTCCTGTGTCTCGTTGAGGTCCAGCAGTCGTGATAACAGTTGCGGTCCCATCTGCGACACGGTAGCACGCATAGGATGTCCCTGCTCTCCAAAGACATCGAAGAATCTCACGGGACAGCTTTGGAATTGCGGGTTCTCAATACCGAACTCCGGCAGTCGCTTCTCAATGAAGCCACTCATCTTTCCCGCCTGTGATATTCCGGAGAGGTCACCTTTCATGTCAGCCATAAAACAGGGAACCCCAGCCTGACAGAACGACTCTGCCATAACCTGCAACGTCACCGTTTTTCCCGTACCTGTGGCACCCGCTATGAGTCCGTGGCGGTTTGCCATCTTCGCGTTGATACTTAGTGCTCCTGTCGAGCTGTGGGCAATATATAACCCCCGTTCCTGGTCGTACATATTCTATAATGTTTTAATGGTTATTAGTCAATGATAAGGCATTCGCCTGTCATATCCTTTGGCTGTTCCATACCCAAGATATGGAGTATTGAAGGAGCCACGTCAGCCAGTCGTCCATCCTTCACCTTAGCACTGTTGTTATCAGTAACGTAGATGAATGGTACTGGGTTCAGCGAGTGAGCAGTATTTGGTGTGCCGTCAGGATTTATGGCGTTGTCAGCATTACCGTGGTCGGCAATGATAATTGCTTCATAGTCGTGAGCCTTAGCCGCCTCAATAACATCGTGAACACAATGATCTACAGCCCATACAGCCTTAGCGATAGCGTTGTAAACACCAGTATGACCAACCATATCACCATTAGCGAAGTTAACTACTATGAAGTCGTACTTCTCCTCGCCTATTGCTGCCACGAGTTTGTCCTTTACTTCGTATGCCGACATTTCAGGTTTAAGGTCGTATGTAGCAACCTTCGGACTTGGTACGAGGATGCGGTCCTCGCCCTCGAAAGGAGCCTCACGACCACCGTTGAAGAAGAATGTTACGTGAGCATACTTCTCTGTCTCTGCGGTGTGCAGCTGTTTCTTTCCTTTGCTTGACAGATATTCTCCGAGAGTGTTCTCCACGTTCTCTTTTGGGAAGAGAATATGAACACCAGTGAACGAAGCGTCGTATGGAGTCATGCAGTAGTACTGCAGTCCAGGAATAGTCTTCATTCCCTGTTCCGTCATATCCTGTTGTGTCAACACTACAGTAAGCTCTTTGGCGCGGTCGTTGCGGAAGTTGATGAAGATTACCACGTCGCCCTCCTCAATGAGTCCGTTCACACTAGTATTATGTATAGGCTTTATGAACTCGTCGGTAACACCATCGTCATAGCTCTCCTGCATAGCAGCAACCATATCCGAAGCCTGCTTTCCTTCACCCTTTACAAGAAGATTGTAAGCCTCCTTTACGCGCTCCCAGCGTTTGTCGCGGTCCATAGCGTAGAAACGACCTACTATACTTGCTATAGCAGCGTCGTTTTCCTTGCATACTCCTGTTACCTGCTCTATGAAGCCCTTTCCGCTCTTCGGGTCAGTATCACGTCCGTCCATAAAACAATGAACGAAGGTCTGGTTCTTCAGTCCGTAGTGTTTGCCAACCTCAATGAGTTTGAACAAGTGGTCAAGGCTTGAGTGCACACCACCATCGGAGCACAGCCCCATGAGGTGCAGCTTCTTATTGTTCTCCTTAGCATAGGTGTAAGCAGCCTTTACCTGCGCGTTTTCTACTATTGAACCGTCCTTGCAGGCGCGGTTTATCTTTACCAGGTCCTGATACACTATTCTGCCTGCACCGATATTGAGGTGTCCTACCTCTGAGTTACCCATCTGTCCGTCGGGCAGACCAACGTCCTCACCGCTTGCCTGCAACTGAGAATGAGCACTCACCGCTGTAAGGTAGTCAAGGTATGGTGTTGGAGTATTGTAAATAACGTCACCGGCTCCGTGTTTTCCGATTCCCCAGCCGTCGAGAATCATTAGTAATGCTTTCTTTGCCATTGTTTTACTTATTCTTTCTTAATATTTTCATTTTCTCATACAAAGGTACGAAGATTTGGGAAGATAGCAAAATAAAAAGGAGAAATCTTTTGTTTTATCGCACAATTGTTGTATTTTTGCAATCAAATAAAAACACGCATAAATGACACAAGAGGAAAAAACGTTAATAGAAGAGCGCATTGTCGATGTGCTCAGGACCGTTTTCGACCCCGAAATACCTGTTAACATCTACGACTTAGGACTAATCTACAAGATAGATGTTAAGGACGATGGCAACGTTGATATCGACATGACATTTACAGCGCCTACATGTCCTGCGGCAGACTTCATCCTTGAGGATGTGCGCCAGAAAGTTGACGCCCTGCAGGGTGTGAAGAGTACGATGGTAAATCTCGTCTTTGAACCGACATGGGACAAGAGTATGATGAGCGAGGAGGCGAGAGTAGAACTTGGCTTAGACTAATATGATGAGAAAGAACGTATATATTCTGTCGGATGCCCACCTCGGCTCGTGGGCTATCGACCATAAGCGCCAACAAGAGCGCCGTCTGGTGCGTTTCCTTGACGAGATAAAGGACCGCGCGGCAGCAGTGTATCTTCTTGGCGACATGTTCGACTTCTGGTACGAGTGGCGATATACCGTTCCTAAGGGTTACACACGCTTCCTCGGCAAACTCTCTGAGCTTACCGACATGGGTGTCGAGGTACACTACTTCACAGGCAATCACGACATTTGGATGTTCAGCTACCTTGAGCACGAATGTGGAGTGATAATGCACCACAAACCGCTGACGACAGAAATCTACGGCAAGCTTTTCTATCTGGCTCACGGCGATGCCCTTGGCGACAACGACCGCAAGTTCCTTTTCATCCGCAGCATCTTCCACAACCGTACATGTCAGCGACTCTTCAGCATGCTGCACCCGCGCTGGTCTATGTGGTTCGGAATGACGTGGGCTAAGCACTCCCGCATGAAGCGTGAAGACGGCAAGGAACCGCCATTTATGGGTGAAGACAAGGAGGCATTGGTGCTCTACACCAAGGATTATCTGAAGACACATCCCGACATAGACTATTTCATCTATGGTCACCGTCACATACAACTCGACCTCATGCTTACCCACAAGAACCGCATGATGATTATCGGCGACTGGATTTCACAATTCTCGTACGTCGTTTATGACGGCGAAACAATCTTCATGGAAGAATATATAGAAGGTGAAACGAAACCATAAATTTCAATTATAAACTACAAAACTACAAAAATCATGGATTTAGTACAACAAATCATTGCACGCGCTAAGAGCAACAAGCAGCGCATCGTGCTCCCAGAAGCAGAAGAGGAGCGTACACTTACTGCAGCCGACATGGTATTGGCTGACGACATCGCAAACATCATCCTCATTGGTAACCCCGCAAAGGTTCACGCATTGGCTGATAAGTTAGGACTGAAGAACATTGACAAGGCTACTCTCATAGACCCCGAGAACTGTGAAAAGAGTGAGGAATATGCTCAGCTGCTCGCAGAGCTCCGCAAGAAGAAGGGTATGACTATCGAGGAGGCTCGCGAACTCGTTAAGAATCCTCTCTATCTTGGTTGTATGATTATAAAGACTGGCGATGCTGACGGTCAGATTAGTGGTGCCCTCTCAACAACAGGCGACACTCTGCGTCCTGCTCTCCAGATTATCAAGACTGCTCCAGGCATTACATGTGTCAGCGGTGCTATGCTGCTCATCACCCAGACTCCTCAGTATGGCGAGAACGGCGTACTCGTTGTCGGCGACGTTGCTGTTACTCCTATGCCTGATGCAAACCAGTTGGCACAGATAGCAGTATGTACCGCACAGACAGCTAAGTCGGTTGCTGGCTTTGCTGAGCCACGCGTAGCTATGCTGAGCTTCTCTACAAAGGGTAGCGCTAAGCACGAAGTTGTTGACAAGGTTGTCGAAGCTACTAAGTTGGCTCGCGAGATGAATCCTGACCTTAAGATTGACGGCGAGCTTCAGGCTGACGCCTCTCTCGTTCCCGCAGTAGGTGCCAAGAAGGCTCCGGGCAGCGAAATCGCAGGTAAGGCTAATACCCTCGTATTCCCTTGTCTCGAAGTAGGTAACATCGCATATAAGCTCGTTGAGCGTCTCGGTGGTGCTGTGGCTCTCGGACCTATCCTCCAGGGTATTGCACGTCCTGTTAACGACCTCTCTCGCGGCTGCTCTGTTGACGACATCTACAAGATGGTTGCCATCACCGCTTGTCAGGCAATGGATGCGAAAGAGTGAAGAGTGAAGAGTGAAGAGTGAAGAATTTGCTGCCGCCATGAATAATTATCGCAGAGAAGAAGGTCCTTTACATCAAAAGAGCTATGCTTTTGCTGTTCGAATAGTTAATATGTTTCTACATTTTACTAATGAAGACTGGAAACTGCAAGCCATATACAAACAAGTATTACGTTCTGGCACATCAATATCGGCTAATGTCCACGAATCAGAATTTGCGACAAGCGCAGCAGATTTCTCTAATAAACTTCACATAGCACTCAAAGAGGCAAACGAGACAATACACTGGCTGAAATTACTGCACGACACGAACATCTTGGATGATAAGTGTTTTACAAGCATGTATCAGGATTGTGATGAATTAATTGCTCTGTTAGTATCATCTATAAAAACGATAAAGCATAATAACCATTTAAAAAATTGAGTGTTGGTGAAATCGTGAAGAACAGCGGTAGCAAATTGGCTTTCCCCTTCGGGTCGCCGATCTCGCGATTCTTCACTCTTCACTCTTCACTCTTAACTGAAAAGAAATGAAAATTTTAGTTCTTAATTGTGGCTCTTCGTCTATCAAGTACGCTCTGTACAACATGGACGACCAGAGCGTTATGACATCCGGCGGCGCAGAGCGCGTCGGCATGGACGGTGCCTTTGTAAAGGTAAAGCTCGCTAACGGCGAGAAGAAACAGATTATGCACGACATCCCCGAGCATACCGAGGGTGTGAAGTTCATCTTCTCACTTCTTACCGACCCAGAGATTGGCGTTATCAAGAGTCTCGACGAGATCGACGCTGTTGGTCATCGTATGGTGCATGGTGGTGAGAAGTTCAACAAGAGTGTTGTTCTCAACGACGAGGTGCTCAAGGCTTTCGAGGCTGTCAGCGACCTCGCTCCTCTGCACAACCCCGCAAACCTCAAGGGTGTTCGTGCCGTTTCTGAGCTTATGCCAGGACTGCCACAGGTAGGAGTGTTCGACACCGCCTTCCACCAGACAATGCCAAAGAAGGCGTTTATGTATGCTATTCCTTACGAGCTCTACAAGGAGTACGGAGTACGTCGCTATGGTTTCCACGGAACCAGCCACCGCTACGTATCACAGCGCGTTTGCGACTTCCTCGGCGTAAGTCCTATCGGCAAGCGCATCATCACCTGCCACATCGGTAACGGCGGTTCTATCTCTGCTGTCGTTGACGGCAAGTGCGTTGATACCACTATGGGTCTTACTCCTCTCGAGGGCGTTATGATGGGTACACGTTCTGGCGACATCGACGGTGGTGCTATTACCTTCCTCGAGAAGAAGCTTAACCTCGACGCTGACGGCATGTCGAACCTCCTCAACAAGAAGAGTGGTGTTCTCGGCATCACCGGCAAGAGCTCGGACATGCGCGACGTAGAGAACGCTGCCAATGCCGGCGACGAACGCGCTCAGCTGGCCCTCGACATGTATTTCTATCGTATTAAGAAGTACATCGGTGCCTATGCAGCAGCTATGGGTGGTGTTGACATCATCGTCTTCACCGCTGGTGTTGGTGAGAACCAGATTGGCATGCGCGAGGCAGTATGCAACGGTCTTGAGTTCCTCGGTGTTAAGTTCGACGCTAAGAAGAACAACGTTCGCGGTGAAGAGGCTATCATCTCTGCCGACGATTCTAAGGTTACCATTACAGTCATCCCTACCGACGAGGAGTTGATGATTGCTACCGACACTATGAATCTGCTGAAGTAATAATGCTTCACATTATAAACAATAAGAGCCTGGCGATTGTCGTCAGGCTCTTTTCTTATCCTTTCGTTAAGAACATTTCCAATTCCTCAGCGGAGAGTCGCAGGTGGAAGGTTCCTTTCTCAGCGATGCTTATACGACCTGTTTCTTCACTGACGACAATAGCTATGGCGTCACTCTCCTGGGAGATACCCATAGCGGCGCGGTGGCGCAGTCCTAACTCCTTCGGAATCTCCACATCGTGACTTACCGGCAGTATGCAGCCCGCAGCACAAATACGATGTTTTGAGATTATCATAGCACCGTCGTGGAGCGGTGAATTCTTAAAGAAGATATTTTCTATGAGGCGCTGATTGACATTAGCATCTATGCGGTCGCCTGTTTCAATAATGTCCGTTAGTGGTGTGGAGCGCTCTATAACGATTAGTGCTCCCACCTTGTTGCGGGCAAGGTTCATACATGCCATAACCACAGGCATTATGCTCTCACGTTCTATGCGGGGATTGTTATGACTGGAAGAAAAGATGCGCAGGAGATTTCGTGCACGCTGGTGGGCACCGATGCTGTAAAGAAACTTACGTATCTCGTCCTGGAAGAGCACTATGAGTGCTATCACTCCCACACTAACCAACTTGTCGAGGATGCTTCCGAGGAGGCGCATCTCGAGAACCTGAGAGACGAAGAGCCACACCAGCACGAAAACAATGATGCCAACGAAGATGTTAAGCGAACGAGACTCCTTCATTAGCCTGTAAACGTAGTAAAGCATCAAGGCTACAAGGAAAATATCTATTGCATCTTTTATTCCAAAATCGAACATATTATTATGGTTGAATTACGAATTACGAAGGTTGATGTATAACTTTACTGTCTCTACTGCCTCCTTTACGTCGTGGACGCGGAGGATGGCGGCACCTTTCTCTAATGCCACCATGTTGAGTGCCGTAGTACCGTTAAGAGCCTCTTCGGGTGTTACGTCGAGAGTCTTCCATATCATTGACTTCCGCGACACTCCAACGAGCACAGGGAGTCGTAGAACCTGCAACTTCTCTATTTGCCGGAGTACGGCATAGTTCTGCTCTACTGTCTTGCCGAAACCAAAGCCCGGGTCTATAATGATGTCTTTCTGTCCCTTGCTGCGCAGCCTGCCCACCTTCCCTGCAAGGTCTATAAGCATCTCGTCGATTGTAGCTGCTGCCGACATAACGATGATGGGTGACGGGTGGTTGCTGACGGGTGACAGCTCTCCGCTGATGTCATTGATGATGTCGGCACCATACTCCTCGAGTGCCATTTGCGCCACCTCGGGACGGAAGGTATCTACGGAGATGATGGCTTCGGGCTGCTCACGACGTATCACGGGTAGAGCCTGTTTAAGGCGTCGCATCTCCTCTTCCACGGGGATGTCGTCATAACCTGGTCGTGTGCTCATTGCCCCCACGTCGATTATTGCTCCGCCCTCGCCAACTATCTGGTTAGCGCGTTCGGCAATAGCCTTCTCCGTCTGCACCCTACTGCCCTCGAAGAAGGAGTCGGGTGTGACGTTGAGGATTCCCATTACGAGTGGCTGCGACATTTCTACCAGCCGTCCTCTACAGTTTATTGTATGGTTTCTACAGCAGTCCAACTATCTTATCTAATCTGTTTGAATGACTTCCTTTTATCAATATATAGTAGCCGCAGGGCCTTTCGTTACCTATTGCCGTTTTTACCTCCTCGACGTCCTTGAATATCTTTATCCCCGGACGACCTGCAGCGATGTCCCACGAGCCCTCACCGACGAGCCATATCTTGTCAAGATTAGCATCGATAAGCTGTTGCAGCACCTTCCGATGTTCCTCCTCGGCAACATCACCGAGTTCGCCCATCTGTCCTATGATAGCCATCTTCTTTAGCTCCTTGTCGCTCTTTATAGTCTTAAAGTTCTCTATTGCTGCCGCCATACTCGTCGGGTTGGCATTATAAGCATCCACAACAAGTCGGTTGTCGGCGGTTATCGTTAGCTGTGAACGGTTATTCGACGGGGTATATTCCTCTATAGCCTCGCGAATCTTGTCGGCAGGTACATCAAAATATTTTCCCACCGTCATTGCTGCAAGGATATTACTAATGTTGTAAGCTCCTATGAGGTGAGTACGAACAACGACAGAAGACTGGTCATTGTACCACTCGAAGTTTACGAAGGGGTCACAACTTACAACCTTGCCGACATTACCTCCGTAGGTTATGACGTTCTTCATGTCGCGCTCCTTAGCCATCTTCACGAGGTACTCGTTGTCAGCATCAAGGAAAATGCAGGCCTCTCTCCTCTCTCCTCTCTCCTCTCTCCTCTTTAAATAGTCATAAAGCTCACCCTTCGTCTTCATAACACCTTCGAACGAGCCGAAGCCCTGCAGATGGGCACGTCCTACGTTGGTGATAAGTCCGCAGGTAGGCTCTACCGTCTCCACCAAGGTCTTTATGTCGCCAGGATGACTTGCTCCCATCTCTACTACGGCAATGTCGTAGCTGTCGTTAAGACGGAAAAGGGTCTTGGGCACACCGACGTCGTTGTTGAAGTTGCCTTCGGTGTACATAACGTTGTACTTCTTCCCCAGCACAGCAGCAATGAGTTCTTTTGTTGTTGTCTTGCCGTTAGTACCTGTAATGCCGACAACAGGAATGTCGAATTGACGACGGTGTTCACGTGCAAGGTCCTTGAAGGTCTGCAGCGTGTCTGCAACCTTGATAATAGGATTGTAGTGAAGGACGACAGCCAGTTCTTCACTCTTCACTCTTAACTCTTCACTTTCTTCATCAACAATAGCATAAGCGCATCCCTTCTCCAGAGCCTGAAGTGCAAACTTGTTACCGTTGAACGACTCTCCCTTCAACGCAAGGAATATACTACCCTTGGGACAGTCACGACTGTCGGTAGTGATAACGGGGTGCTGCTTATATAGTTCGTATAGTGCTTTAATTTCCATGACGTCAGTTTTCATATTCTTTTGCAAAGGTACGATTAAGCGAGGACAAAACCAAAAATATCCTATATTTTTATTGGTTTGATTATAGAACCTGGAAATTTTAATTTCAAAGGTTCTGGAATCAAAGCAAGAAGAAAGAGTGTTCTTCGTTTTGTCGAGCGCTAGTACCTTCGACGAAGTCAAAGGTATTACCCGTAGCCTTTCGACGAAGTCAAAGGTAAGTAATAAATAAAAAGATTTTTTTCCAAACACTTACCCACTTACCTAAAAACGCCTGAAACTCCGATAAATAAAGGGCGTAAGGCAAGGTAAGTGTTATCCAAACACTTACCTAAGACTTAACTAAGACTTAACATTACCCGTGGGTACGTGGGTACGAGGGTACGAGATGTGTTTTAAACCCTTCAGTACTCCCCTCCCTTTGGAGGGGTTGGGGGAGGCTTGGTAAGTGTTAGGTAAGTGTTGAAGCAACACTTACCACTCTTGAAACGCCGATAAACAGAGGGCGGAGCGGCAATTTGACACCCTAAAAGGTAAGTGTTGACGAAAAATTCTTTTTTCAGAATTAACGTAAAGCGATGTGTAAGTAGGCTACTTTTAGTGTGTAAGTAGCCTACTTTTGCAGTGAAACTGGGCTACTTACAGATCGGATTACAGCTATGCATAAATTGATAAAGGTTGCGTTTTCCTTTTGCATTTCTCTCGACTTTTCGTAACTTTGGCTTATAGCCCAAGTTACAATGCACTCGGCATAAAAAAACAAGTTTATTTTGTTCTGCTCTCGTTTTTTCGTAACTTTGCAAGTATTCCTTAGCGATTGTCATTATATTCCTTAGCAATGAGTATTGAACGATTGAGTTTGTCAATAAACCACTGTTT
>CAMUVE010000054.1:0-12761 GCA_947163985.1 uncultured Prevotella sp. | reverse complement strand
TGAAGGACATCGAGGACAAACCCAACTACGAGTTTGTGAAGATGGACATCTGCGACTTCGACGCCTTCTACAAGCTGATGCAGGAGAAGAAGGTTGACGGCATTATCCACCTTGCTGCCGAGAGTCATGTCGATCGCTCCATCAAGGACCCCTTCACCTTTGCCCGTACCAACGTTATGGGAACACTCTCGCTGTTGCAGGCTGCCAAGCTCTATTGGGAGTCGCTGCCCGAGAAGTACGAGGGCAAGCGCTTCTACCATATCTCTACCGACGAGGTCTATGGAGCCTTGGAACTGACACACCCCGAGGGCATAGAGCCGCCGTTCACCACTACGGCATCCAGTGCGGAGCACCATCTGGCATACGGAGACAAGTTCTTTCTGGAGTCCACAAAATATAATCCGCACTCACCATATAGCGCATCGAAGGCGTCGAGCGACCACTTTGTACGTGCCTTCCATGACACCTACGGAATGCCCGTAGTTGTTACCAACTGTTCCAACAACTACGGACCCTATCAGTTCCCCGAGAAGCTGATACCGCTCTTTATCAACAACATCCGCCATCGCAAGCCGCTGCCCGTATATGGCAAGGGTGAGAATGTGCGCGACTGGTTGTTCGTGGAAGACCATGCACGTGCCATAGACCTTATTTTCCACAAGGGAAAGATTGCCGACACGTACAACATCGGTGGGTTCAACGAGTGGAAGAATATCGACATCATTAAAGTGGTAATAAAGACTGTTGACCGTCTGCTGGGACGCAAAGAGGGTGAAGATATGGACCTTATAACATTCGTTACCGACCGAGCTGGACACGACCTGCGCTATGCTATCGACTCGTCGAAACTGCAACGCGAACTGGGCTGGGAACCAAGTCTGCAGTTTGAAGAGGGAATAGAGAAGACTGTACGCTGGTATCTCGACAATCAGGAGTGGTTGGATAACATAACAAGTGGCGACTACGAGAAATATTATGAATTAATGTACAAAGATAGGTAATGAAAAAGATTCTGTTATTAGGTTCAGGAGAATTAGGTAAAGAGTTTGTTATCGCTGCAAAACGAGCAGGACAGTATGTCATTGCTTGCGACCGCTACGACAACGCACCAGCTATGCAGGTTGCCGATGAGCGCGAAGTGTTCTCGATGCTCGACGGTGACGCGCTGGAGGCTGTAGTAAAGAAGCACAAGCCCGACATCATCGTGCCAGAGATAGAGGCAATACGCACAGAGCGCCTCTTCCAGTTCGAAGAGCAAGGTATTCAGGTAACCCCGTCGGCACGTGCCGTAAACTTCACGATGAACCGTCGTGCTATCCGCGACCTTGCTTCAAAAGAGCTGGGACTGCGCACGGCAAAGTACTTCTACGCAAAGACCCTCGACGAGTTTAAGAAGGCTGCCCAGGAGATAGGTTTCCCCTGCGTCGTTAAGCCTTTGATGTCATCGTCAGGACACGGACAGAGCTATGTTCACAACGAAGGCGAATTGGAAAAGGCCTTCAACGATGCAATGGAGGGTTCACGTGGCGATGTGAAGGAGGTTATCATCGAGGAGTTCATAGATTTTGACTCAGAATTTACTCTCCTTACCGTAACACAGAAGAATGGCGAAACACTTTTCTGTCCCCCGATAGGACACGTACAAAAGGGTGGCGACTATCGCGAGTCGTGGCAGCCATATAAGATTTCCGACGAGGCGCTGAAACAGGCACAGAAGATGGCTGACAAGGTGACACGCGCCCTCACCGGAGCAGGCATCTGGGGCGTAGAGTTCTTCCTGACAAAGCAGGGCGAGGTTATATTCTCGGAACTCTCACCACGTCCACACGATACGGGAATGGTAACTCTGGGACACACCACGAACCTGTCGGAGTTCGAGCTCCACTTCCGCGCCGTTATGGGACTGCCTATCGCAGGCATACATTTGGAACATGCAGGCGCTTCGGCAGTAATCCTCTCACCAGAAGACTGTGCCGATACCGCTAAGCTTAACTACAACTTTGACGAGGCGCTGAAGGAAGACCGCACACGAATACGTATCTTCGGAAAACCCGATGCTCACAAAGGACGCCGTATGGGTGTAGTGTTGTGCTACGGAGAAGTAGGCGACGACACGACAGCTCTTCGCGACAAAGCAAAACGACTGGCAAAGACTGTACTTGGAACAGAACCGTATGAAATATTCAATCATTGATTTACCAAAGATAGTTGACCCACGCGGAAACCTCACGGTGGCAGAGCAGATAGACAATGTGCCGTTTGAAATAAAACGTGTATATTGGGTGTATGACGTGCCGGCAGGAGAGAGTCGTGGAGGACATGCCCACAAGCGACTGAAACAACTCATTGTTGCTGTCAGCGGTTCGTTCCATGTAACGCTTGACAACGGACACGAACGTGCCACAATACTGCTGAACCACCCGTGGCAGGGACTCCTGGTTGACGTGAATACGTGGCGTACACTCGACGACTTCTCAAGTGGAGCGGTATGTATGGTGCTCGCCTCGGAACACTATGACGAGGATGACTATATATATGACTATCAAGACTTCTTAAAATACGTCGGATGCTCGAAATAAGACGCTATACTGCTGATGCCGCCAACGAATGGAACAACTTCGTGGCACAGTCGAAGAACGGCACATTCCTCTTCGACAGACGATACATGGACTATCATGCAGACCGGTTTCAGGATCACTCGCTGATGTTCTATGACGACCATCGCCTGTTGGCTGTAATGCCCGGACATATCAAAGATGATACTTACTGTACGCACAATGGACTGACCTATGGCGGACTCGTCATGGGTTGGGAGTTGCGTGCTGCGCAGACATTGGAAATATTCCAGATGCTAAACGACTATCTGCGGACGCAAAACATTCATCGTGTTCACTATAAGTGTGTGCCTTGGGTGTATCACCGTCTGCCGGCAGAAGAGGACCTGTACGCCATGTATCATGTGTGTCACGCCACAGTAGTAGCACGTGACTTTTCCACGAACATCTTCCTCGGAGCAAACATGCGCTGGGAGAGAATACGTCGTAGAGGGGTGAGTAGGGCACAACAGGCAGGAGTGACGGTAAGACGCTCCGACGACTATGCCGCATTCTGGAAGGTACTTGACGACAACCTTTGGCGACGTCATAACGTACATCCTGTACATACCTTGCAGGAAATAGAATTGCTGCACGGCAGATTTCCTGAGAACATAAAACTGTACGAGGCGGTACGCGACGGTGAAGTGCTGGGAGGAGTTGTGCTGTACCTCTCGCCACAGGTTGTTCATGCGCAATATAGTTCGGCTACCGAAGAGGGTAAGAAACTCGGTGTGCTGGACCTTATCTATGAGCAGATAATGCATCACGACTATAAGGATTACCCATACTTTGACTTCGGAAGGTCAACTGAGAATGCTGACGGCAGCGGACTTAACGAACAGTTGGTATTCCAAAAGGAAGGCTTCGGAGGAAGAGGTCTTTGTTACGACATTTACGAATGGAACTTATAAACAAATTATAGAAACAAAATAAATGACAATATATCCGAAACTTATAATGGACGCGCTGGCGACGGTAACGTATGCCGGCACAAAGAAAAATCTCGTAGAGAGCGGTATGGTGGCTGACACCCCGAGTATTAACGGCATGAAAGTAACCGTAGTGTTGCTTTTCCCACGTGATACCGACCCCTTTATGAAGTCAACCGTCAAGGCTGCCGAGGCAGCTATTCACTATCATGTGTCGCCGGAAGTCGAGGTAACTATAAAGACAGAGTTTAAGTCGGCTCCGCGTCCCGAGGCAGACAAACTACTGCCGCAGGTGAAGAACATCATAGCCGTAAGTTCCGGCAAGGGTGGAGTAGGCAAGAGCACCGTCTCTGCAAACCTCGCCATAGCGCTTGCCCGTCTGGGTTACAAGGTAGGACTCCTGGACACAGATATTTTCGGTCCTTCTATGCCTAAGATGTTCAACGTTGAAGATGCCCGTCCCTATGCCGTCAAGAAAGATGGTCGCGACCTTATAGAACCTATCGAGGCTTACGGTGTGAAACTCCTGAGCATAGGTTTCTTTGTTAATCCCGATACAGCAACACTGTGGCGCGGAGGCATGGCTACGAGTGCGCTGAAACAGCTCATCGCCGATGCCGACTGGGGCGAACTTGACTACTTCATCCTGGACACCCCGCCGGGAACCAGCGATATCCACCTTACGCTGCTACAGACACTCGCCATCACTGGTGCTATCATTGTGAGCACTCCACAGCAGGTGGCTCTTGCCGACGCCCGTAAGGGAGTTGATATGTACAAGAACGACAAGGTTAATGTGCCTATCCTCGGACTTATAGAGAATATGGCGTGGTTTACGCCAAAAGAACTGCCGGAGAACCGTTACTACATCTTCGGAAAAGAAGGCTGCAAACAGCTCGCTGAAGAACTTAACGTTCCGTTGCTGGCGCAGATACCCCTCGTTCAGGGCATTTGTGACAGTGGCGACAAAGGTACTCCGGTAGCTCTCGACAGCGACAGCATGACAGGCTTGGCATTCATAAACCTTGCGCAGTCGGTAGTCACCGTCGTTAACCGCAGAAACAAAGAACAGGCACCGACAAAGATAGTACCTGTTAAGTAACACAAAACGAGCCTTGCAAGTCGCAAGGCTCGTTTTCTTATCTCAAGATTTTTTTTGGAGTTCCTTTTTGATGGCGTGCTTGCGTGCACGTATTATCTGCCAGCGATAGACTATACATGCAAGAAGGAAATACACGACAACCTGTATCCAGAGCATTTGGTATTCGTGGTTTATGTCGTGAAGTGTGGCTCCCATGGAGTTCATCCTTATGAAGCCGCGGATGCCAAATGTGCTGGGGAAGAGGTATGCTACAGATTGCCAGAACTCGGGTATGCCGCTCTGCGGCCACGATACTCCTGCAAGGAAGAGCAGCGGTAGCGAGGTGAACACTACTATCAGCATTACGTTCTCGCGATAGCGTACCGTGCACGAAACAAACATTCCGAAGAAGATGCATGCCAACAGATAGGGTATGACAAAACCTATGATGTCCGTAGCGTGGAGCATACTGGTAAAGTGGAACATTCGCGGAACAACCAGCAGTATGTATGCCGCCATGATAGCGTAAATCATAGCGTAGCACATAGCCTTTCCCAAGACTATTCTGAAGATGCCGTTATAGTGCTTGTTTATAGGCACCAGGTCTTTGAACTTGCTCTTCTCGCGTGATGTTCCTGCCGACATACCGATGCCGAGCAGCAGTGTCTGCTGGAGTATGAGCACAAGCACTCCCGGCAGTATGAAGTTGCCATAGCCTCCCGCGCTGTTGAAGATAGGCACGTCCTCGTATGCTAACGGCTGTGTCGTTATCTTGTCTTCCCTGTCCGTGTAGTTGCCGCTGAGCTTAACCTGTATATTGCTGTTCATTTCGCTCTGTACGGACGTAGCTGTCTGGAAGACCGCCTTATAGTAAAGCATGAAAGCCATATCGCAGAACACGCTGACATGAGCCTGCTCCATGCGGTTAAGACTGACGGCGAAGTCGGGCGGGAAGTACAGAATGCCGTGTATTACCTGCTTCGCCATAAGGTCGCGTGCGTCGTCGATGTCGGCACAATGATACTCCACCTTAGTGTTCGGCGAGGCGTCAAACATACGTATGAACTGTCTGCTCTCCGGCGAGTGCGACATGTCAACGACGGCAACAGGAACCTCGCGCGCCACCTCGTTGTTGTATATCCACGAGTAGAGCAAAGGGTAAAGCAACGGGACGATGATGAAGAAGATAAGAACACCTTCGTCCTTGAAAACCATCTTCATCTCTTCGCGCCAGATGAAGCACATATCGTGCAGTCCTTCGTTTATCTGTCTTAAAAACCTTTTCATTCTTTACTCCTATGGAATATAAACATACACCAACATGGCTTTCTTAATCTTTCTTATCACGAAGAAGGGCAGACATATAAAGATAGCCATAGCCATGAAGTGGAACCACGCAAAGTGAACGGGGTATCCGTTGAATATGCACATTTGGTACAACATGTAGTAGTGGCGCAGTGGGAAGAGAATGGAGAGCGCCTCAAGGGCTCCGTCCATTGCCGATACGGGGAAGGCAGCACCGCATATCGAGAAGCTTAGCACGCCCCACAGCGAGCAGACACTCATAGACATTCTCAGTGACGGCATAAGACCGTACATGAAGATGCCGAAAGCCTGTCCGGCAAGTACACTCAACAGCGGCAAGAGCAGCATCATCCCCTTACTGCCGGCATACGGAAACCCTAAGAACGAGTAGATATACCAGTAGTACAGGTAGAACACCGCCAGCCATATTATTGTCTGCGGCAGGAACTTTCCCGTCAAAGCTACATAGATATTGTTGCCTGCCGTCTCCAGCCAGTCGTGTGAGTCGTCAAACTTCAGCTCGGTACCTAACGAGTATGCCGATATCAAGCAGACAAAGAGCAGTATGATACCCGGGATGATGAATGCCGAGAGATAGACGTTATAGTTTATCAGCGGGTTGCTCAAGGCGTGCAGGTCTATGGCAATAGGCTGCAGGAACGCCTTTACCTGTGCGTCGGTGGCGCCCCGCGCCTTCAGTTTTGCCTGTCCCACGCCGGCATTGGCGAGCAGGCTGATAGTCTTCATGTCGCGCATAAGCATGGCGCCTGCCGACAGCGATGTGTTGCTGTAATAGTACGAAATCTTCGGCTTGCGTGCCGACATCATCTTGCTTGTCGTCCCCTCGGGGAAATACAGAAAGGCATATATCTCGTTACGCTGGATAGCACGACGCGCCTCTTCAATGTTGGGGTAGCGGGCAACGACCTTTGTCGTCTGGAACGCGTCAAGACGGCGGACGAGCGAACGTGTAGTCGTGGTGTTGTCGGCATCAACGATACCTACGGGCATATCCAGCGGCAAGCCTGACTCCATCAGCGAGAGAAAGAAGATAATGCTTATGACGGGGAAAACCACCATGCTGCACAGATATATATAGGTACGAGTGATGACGCCACACTCACGGCGTGACACCCTCAGTATTCCCTTTATGTAATCTTTAATGCTCAATTTTTAATTCCTAATTATTAGCGACATTCCCGGTCTAAGACCTTCAAACTTCTCGGCGAGCTTTGCCTTTACCTGGAAAGTCTTCAGGTCGTACTGCCCCGTAGTCTTCGTAGCCTTCCATACAGCGTATGAGCCTTGGTCCTTCATGTAATATACCTTCATCTTCACGTCTTTGTTGAACGCCGGTACGAAGGCGGTGAACTCTGAGCCTACCTGCAGTCCGTTCAACTGGTCTTCGCGGACGTTGAAGGCTCCCCACATGTCGCTCATAACGGATATTGTCATGATAGGCGAGCCAGAGCCTATAAGTTCGCCGACCTTGGGGTACACGTCGCTGACCTCGCCCTCCATCTGGGCTATCTGTACAGTCTCGTTTATGTACGAGTTTACCTCGGCAACGGCACCGCGGGCGCGAGCCACCTGTGCTGCCGCAGCTGCCTTCTCCTCTTTGCGTGCACCCTCGACAGCCATGTCGTACTGGCTCTTGGCAGCTTTCTCCTGAGCCTCGGCAGCCTTGTATTTCGCCTGCACCTCGTCGCGGTTCTGCGCACTTACCACGCCCTCGTCGTAGAGACGCTGTATGCGCTCATAGCTCTTCTTCGTTATTTCGTGTGCCGCCTTAGCCTGTTGCCACAACTGGTATGCACCCTGGATTTGCTGCTGACGTGCTCCGTTCTGAGCCATCATGCTCATTGCCGCAGCCGCATCCTCGGCGCCCTGAGCCTGCTGCTTCTTAGCCATAACGTCGGGAGCATCAAGGATAGCCAGCGTGTCGCCGACGTGAACGTAGTCACCCTCCTTGACACGCAACTCTAAAACTCTGCTCGGTACTTTACTTGACACCCTGTATTCGGTTACTTCCACTTCACCTTGAATTTCGTCAGGGACGCGGTCCAGCGCAAAGAAACCAATGACCGCTACTACTAATACTACTGCCACAAAACCGGCTATGGCAATAAGAATGTCGGTGTGTTGCTTTTTCTTAGACATATATCTTATTCGTTTTTATTTTCTCATTCTCCCAATTTCTCATTCTCTCATTTTCTCAATTTCTCATTCTCTCAACTCTCCATATATCTTCTTCATGTTGACCTTCGACATTTGTACGTCTATTGCCGCGTCAATCTTCTGCGAGTGTGCCTGCAGCCACGCCGTCTGCGCCTCCATAACGGTGGTCGAAGAGATTACCCCCTCGCTGAAGCCGAGATTTGCCGAGCGGAGGTTCTCCTCAGCCTTCTCAACGTTCTTGCAGGTCATGGCGAACTTCCTGTCAGCCTCCTTCATTTTGAACTTTCCCTGTGCCGCCTGAAGTTCCATCTTCTCGCGTGCCTCGCTCAGTTCAAGATTGGCGATGGCAGTCTTTGCCTTGCTTGCACGAACCTTGTAATTACCTTCCATCCAGCTCCATACGGGGATTTTCAGAAGTACTCCTACATTCCATACGCCGCCGAATTTTCTTTGGAATCCGTTGTACAGATTAGGGTTTGTTACAAGGTATCCGCCTGTCAATACCAGCTGTGGCAGATATGCCGCGCGGGTGAGTTTGGTGGATTGTTTACTCATATCTACAACGTTCTGAAGCATCGTCAGCTCCGGACGGTTGTCCAGCGAGTGCTGACCGCCGAAGTCGTAGTCGTTTTTCCCGTTAAGCTCCGCAGGGTCTTCCACGAGTTCGTCCGTCAGTACAACATCCTCCTCGAGTGGTATTCCGCAGAGTTGGCATAACAGCATTTTGGCAAGGGCATGACCGTCCTCCGCCTGTGTTACCTGCATCTCCGCCTCGTTGACCTTAACGTTGACCTTCAGTCCGTCGGCACGTGTTGCGACGCCTTCGCGAATCATCTTTTCCACGTCGGCGTTCAGTTTCTCCACAACGCTGAGATAGCTCTTAGCCAGTTTCTCCTTGTGGTGTAGCGACACTACGAGCCAGTAGGTGTTGTCTATGTCGTATATCGTTGACTGTTCGCTGAGGTCTGTCGAACTTGCCGCCAGGCGCTCGCCTATGTCAGCCATCTTGTTTGCCGCCGTTATGGCACCGCCCATGTATAGCGGCTGGGTGAGCATGATGCTGCCGGCGAACATGTTTGTGGTATTGGTGCGGAAGGCGTCGGTAATGCCTCTGCCGAAACCGTTAAGGGCTTGCGTCAGCGGGGTCATCTGCTGACCTATCATCTGTCCTAACGACTGAGCCTGCTGCGGGGTTATGATACCTTGCTGCACCATGTCGGTAAGCATCTTCGTGGCTATGTCTCCCTTAATGTTCGACCCCATGTTGTTGAGACCGTTCTTCTGGTCGTCGTTGAGTAATGATATCTCACGACTTGTCCACACGTAGCCGCCGAGAGCGTCAATCTTCGGCAGGTACTTCGTGCGCACAGCCTTGCGCGTATTCTTGGCGACGTCCTGCTTCAGGCGCGCTATACTTAGCTGCTTGTTGTTACGTAGTGCTAACGCTCTGCAACTGTCCAGATTAAGTGTTCTCTGTGCCGACAGGGGCAGGAGGACACACGCTGCAATAGCAGTAATGATATACTTTTTCATGCATTATTTCTTAAAATCTAAGTGCAAAAGTACAAACTTTTTTGATTAACGCAAAACAATCAAAAATATTTCTTGCAACAACCCCCGTATTCGCCACGAAAATTCCACAAAACACCCCGCTTATAAAAGTGCTCCCCTTTTTTTCTTTGATGTACGTAAAACGTTTGCACAGAGCGAATGTCAACGATTTCAGGAAAAGTCAAAGTTTCAAAAATCACTTTTATTCAATTTTCGGGCAAAAATTAGTCATTTTGTAAAATCGTACTTAGAGTGAATATGACCCGAAAGTAATTCGATTTGCGGTGTGCGCAGGCACATGTCTTTAGCAAGTTCGGCGCAAAAAAGACGCTTTTATGGATTTTTTCTGTCAAACATTTGGAACTTGTGAAAATAATCCTTACCTTTGTAGCCGCATCCGTGCATAATGTCCGGCTGACTGTCGGGATATAGTGCATGTTTGTGCTTTTATGGAAAAAGCGTTACTTGACGCTTGTACTTGACTATTCGGAATCTGGCAGTTCCATGCAAATCGGTCAGGAATAAAGCAGCAATGACGCTCATGAATATGTTGTATTCATACATGCAGGAGGAATGCCTTTATTGGCTGACTTCCATGTTGTATGTGTATATACATGGCGTGGGCTTCGGCGTTGCTTGTCCTTGACCGATTGGGCACGCCAGAGCCTCGAATAGTGGGACGAGCAATAGTTGACTCCCACGCTTCTCATTTCATATATGTTATAGAATTGTTCCTGGTAGGGAGTTGTAAGGGACAAATGAGATGTTATGAAACTGCTGATTTTGACCAACCTTCTCTCTCTGGCGGTGATAGCTGTACTTGTGGCTTATGTACTAAAGGTTCGCTACAAGCACCGAAAAATTGCGGAAAACCTGCCCATAGAAGCCCCCGGGAAACCAGAGGCAGAGGCTGATGAAATAGCTCTCAAAGTCATCGAATGGATGTGGCACGGCTCGTCTGTACCGTCTAATGACATGCTGACATTGGAAACTGTGGCCAATAGCATAGGGATTTCGCGTGAGGAGCTGGCAGCCTATCTGAAGGAGCATCAGCATCCCAATTTCCGTTCGTGGATTAGTTCCATACGGCTTCAGCATTGCTATGACCTGCTGACTACGACAGACCATACCTTGTCGGAAATAGCATACAAATGTGGTTATGCGGACCTGCCGACGATGAGCAAGGCATTCAAGCGACAGTATGGGCAGTCGCCGAGCCGGTTCAGGAAAATATAACAGCAGTTGCGGTAGTTGTTTTTCTTCTTTTGTCAGTACCATAGACAAATAACAAAACTATTGTAAAATCTTGCACTAACAAACTTTTTCGTCCCACTGACAAGCCGTATATTTAAGGTTTGGTATACATTTGCGGACATGAAAATCAAGGTGCTGATACTTATGGCGTTGATTTGTAGCATGGGTCTGTCGGCTCAGACTGACTCCGCTTCACTCTACAAGGCGGATTCCGTGTCCTGTCCCCATACTTTCAGTATCAAGACTAATTCTCTGGCCTATGGACTGCTGGTGCTTAATGTGGCAGGCGAAATTGACTTGTCTCGCCGATGGTCACTCTGTCTGCCGGTTTACTATTCCGGATGGAACTATTTCCGCTCCACTGTCAAGTTCAGGGTTCTCAGCATCCAGCCTGAAATACGCTATTGGCTGCCACGTGCCAGAGGGATGTTCTTCGGAGCACATTTCGGCCTCACCTATTTTAATATAGCCACCAATGGCCGGCACAGGTATCAGGACACCCGCAGGCGTGAGCCGGCATGGGGTGGGGGATTGGCCATAGGCTATCGCACATACTTCAAGGACAGTTCACGCTGGTTTGTGGAGTTTACGGTGGGTGCGGGTGCCTATGATGTGCGCTATGAGAAGTTCCTCAACGGGCAGGATGGCAGACTGGTATCCTCCAGCATACATAGGACCTACTACGGCCCCGACCAAATAAGCGTTTCGTTCGGCTACAGCTTTGGCCGGCATAAAGTTAAGAAACATGAAAAGTAAATTCGCTCAATTCACATATATACCCCTTCTCACGTTACTGCTGGTGCTGTTGGTGTCCTGCGTTCACGAAATGCCGGGCGAGACGGAAAGTGATGTTTACGTGGACTTGATGTTCAATCTTGACGCTTTACCCATCTATCAGGAGATAGACTACCATCAGACCAGGAGCGTCAGGATGAACAGAACTCAGAAAGATGAAATGGAGCTACGCTATCTCATAAGGTGCTATCCCGCCACAGGTGAAGATACCTATGCAGAAATTCCCAGCCGTGAATTCTGTTTCACCAATCAGGACCTCTCCAGGCTCAACTATCGCTGCAAGCTGTCGCTCTTGCCCGGCAAGTACAAGATAAGGGTATGGACTGACTACATCAAGGAGGATGCGAAGACGGACTTCTTCTATAGAACCTCCAGCTTTGCCGACATCAGCATCAATGGCGACAAGAGCGACTATCAGGGCTCTACAGACCTGCGGACAGCATTCATAGGCGAGAAGGACGTGGAGGTGTTTCCTGTTACGGATTTTGATGCTCCGGTTCCGGTGGCAGCCCAGATAGACATGATCCGACCGATGGCAAAATTCAAGTTCGTCACCACGGACTTGGCAGAGTTCATAGAGAAGTATCTGGGTATTACCGACCCGGCGGAGGCAGCAAAGGTGGATTTTTCGGACTATCAGATTATGTTCCGATACACGGGATTTCTGCCAACTCACTTCAATGTCTTCACCGACAAGCCGTTTGACTCTGATCAGGGCTATTCCTTTATGTCTAACATATCGGATATCGGAGGTGGCGAGGCCACGCTCGGCTTTGACTATGTCTTTGTCAACGGACATGCATCGAGCGTCAGTGTGGCCATAGGCATATACAGTGACGAGGGTGAGCTGCTGTCGTTCAGCCCACCTATAGAAGTGCCGCTCATGCGCAACAAGCAAACCATCGTGCGGGGTAAGTTCCTTACAACGAATACATCCGGAATGATAGCAATCAATTCAGAGTACGATGGAAACTATGACATAATCGTTTATTAACTATTAAATAAATTTCTCATTTATGAAAAAAACTTTATTATTCCTATTTGCAGCGGCAGTCGCAGTACTGTTCTCAG
>CAMUVE010000053.1:0-12889 GCA_947163985.1 uncultured Prevotella sp. | reverse complement strand
CATGAAGACGGTTAAGACCACGAACGTCCTTACCGTATGATCCTGCCTCACGACGGAAACACTCTGTGTAAGCGCAGTTCTTGATGGGCAGGTCTTTCTCGTCGAGGATAACGTCTCGATAGATGTTTGTTACGGGAACCTCTGCTGTAGGGATAAGGTAGAAGTCGTCAACCTCAGCGTGGTACATCTGTCCTTCTTTGTCGGGCAACTGACCAGTGCCGTAACCTGACGCAGCATTAACAACTGTAGGAGGCATAATCTCTGTGTAACCACTCTTGCGTGCCTCGTCGAGGAAGAAGTTTATAAGTGCTCTCTGCAGACGTGCACCTTTTCCTATATATACAGGGAAACCGGCACCTGTTATCTTCACTCCGAGGTCGAAGTCTATGAGGTTATATTTCTTTGCCAGTTCCCAGTGTGGCAGACGTGCTGACTCCACAACGGGGTTTGCTGTCCAGTTACCTACGGTGTCGTCGGGAGTGCACTCCTTGAGATTAGACTTCACCACGTGATTGTCTTCTGCACTTTTTCCCTCAGGAACTTCGTCGTATGGGATGTTAGGAATCTGACAGAGTAGAGCAGTAAGGTCTTCCTGAGCCTGTGTCATGATGTCTTCGAGTTTCTTCGAAGCCTCTTTCATCGTCTGCACATTACTCTTTATCTTCTCAGCCTCTTCCTTTTGTCCCTGTTTCATGAGCATACCAATCTGTGCTGCCATTTTCTTGGCATCAGAGAGATTTGTGTCAAGTTCTTGCTGAGCCTCACGACGTTTTTTGTCTATTTCGATTACTTTGTCAATAGCTTCACGTGCTCCTTGGAAGTTTTTCTTTTCCAACCCACGTATTACTTTCTCCTTATCTTCTGTAATAATTTTAAGTGTAAGCATAATATTTTGTTTATTAATGCTGCAAAAGTAAGCAAAAATCCCGAACCTTGCAAAAGGAACGGGATTTTTGTTATTTGTTTGGAATAATTTTTAATTTAAATTTAAGCTTGAGCATCAGGTATTACTGATACAACACTCTTGTTGTGGAAACCTTTGTGGAAGTTTACAACACCATCAACAAGTGCATAAAGAGTATCGTCCTTACCTATTGCTACATTCTTACCAGGGTTGTGCTTAGTACCACGCTGGCGAACGATAATGTTACCAGCAACACACTTCTGACCGCCCCAGATTTTAACGCCGAGTCTTTGTGCAGCACTCTCGCGTCCGTTCTTAGAACTACCTACACCTTTCTTATGTGCCATTTCTTGTTCCTCCTCTGTTTTAAGCGATTACTGATTTAATTTCTATCTGGCTGAACTGCTGACGATGTCCGTTCAGTTTGCGATAACCCTTACGACGCTTCTTCTTGAATACAAGAACTTTGTCGCCCTTTACGAGTGGGTTAAGTACTTCAGCCTCAATTTTTGCACCATTTACAGTTGGTGTTCCTACTGTGACAGCACCCTCGTTATCAACGAGCAGCACCTTGTCAAATTCAACAGCCTTGCCTTCCTCGGCATCCTTGATGTGGTTTACAAAGAGCTTCATGCCCTTCTCAACTTTGAACTGTTGACCGTTAATTTCTACAATTGCGTACATTGTTTTTTTATAATGTTTAAACGGGTTTTTCCGCTGGGCGCAGGACGTTGTGCCCTGTCTTATTTGAGCCTCCACGGACTAAATCGGGCGCAAAGGTACACTTTTTTTTCATAACTACAAAATAAATTGAGCGATTTTTTGCCTTTTTATATAATTATTGTGTTCGACATGAACTCATTTTGTTTCACTTTCTTTACTTTTGGAATTGTTGTTTTTTGAACAAATTATCATGTAAAAATCAAGAAATTATAAAAAAAAATACAAAAAAGTTACATTTTTGTTGCAGGTTTTGAAAATAGTTTGTATATTTGCAAGCGAAATATCAATCTGGACTATTACTATGAACAAGTACAACATTACCCCAAGAAAAGAGAATAACGCAGCTTATCGCAGCTTAGTGAATCCTATTCTTATGGATGAGCTAAAGGAAAAGATATTGCGAATAATTCTCTTAGAGAAAAAGTACAAGGAACCGCACTATTCTGCAAAGAAACTGGCGCAAGAACTTGGAACGAATACTCGTTACATTTCTGCTGTCATAAGTGTTCGTTTCCACACCAATTACACCTCTTTTATTAATAAGTTCCGCATAGAAGAGGCTATGGCTCTTATGACAGACAAGCGCTACAAGGGTCTTAATATGCAGGATATTAGTGCGATGGTAGGCTTTTCTAATCGTCAGTCGTTCTATTCGGCTTTCTATAAGGTGAATGGAATTACTCCGTTGACTTATCGCAAACAGCAATTAAAAAAGACAGAAGAAAAAAAAGAAAAATAAATCAATCAATGAGTACAGACGGATTCAAATATTCAGACGAGACCTTTGCCGATATAGCAATGCTTCGCTATCGTCTGAACGGTTTTGACCTGCTAACTCTCAAACAAAAAACTCTCATTTATTACTTGTCCGAGGCTGCACTATCAGGACGAGATATCACTTTCGACCAGTTTGGTCGTTACAACTTACGTATTCGTAAGATGTTGGAGCATGTTTATGAGACGTACTCCGGCAATCGTGATGATGAAGAGTGGAAGTCTTTTGAAGAGTATCTTAAGCAAGTATGGTTTTCTAACGGTATATACCATCATTACAGTAGTGATAAGTTCAAGCCCCGATTCTCGGAAGAATTCCTGAGAAATGCTTTGGGAGAAAAGTGTAGCTTGTACGAAAACCTCTTTCCTGTTATTTTCAATCCGTCGTTTTTCCCTAAGAAGGTTGACAGAAGTGATGGCGCGGATGTCATAACTTCTTCTGCCTGTAATTTCTATGAGGGCGTCACACAACAGGAAGTGGAGAGTTTTTACGACTCTCTGAAAGACCCTTCAAATGATACTCCACCATCTTATGGTCTTAACTCTACTGTAATAAAATGTGGAGACAAAATAGTAGAGGATGTGTGGTTCCTAAATGGTCGTTATGGGAAGGCAATTAAACACATTGTCTATTGGCTTGAGAAAGCTCTTGGTGTGGCTGAAAACGAGCAACAAAGACGTTATATAGAGCTGCTTGTAAATTATTATAAATCAGGTGATTTAACCGTGTTTAATGAATATTGTATTGAATGGGTTAAAGAGCATGAGGCACAGGTCGATTTTGTCAATGGATTTATAGAGGTCTATAGCGATCCTATAGGACTGAAAGGCTCCTGGGAAAGCATCGTGGAATATAAGGATTTGGAAGCTACGGGACGTACTCAGAAAATAAGCAATAATGCCCAGTGGTTTGAAGATCATTCTCCTGTAGATCCCCGTTTTAAGAAGAAGGTGGTACGTGGTGTTACCGCCAACGTTATCTGTGCGGCTATGCTCGGCGGCGACGAATATCCTTCTACGGCAATAGGAATAAACCTTCCCAATGCCGATTGGATACGTGCCAATCATGGAAGTAAGAGTATTACCATAAGTAATATTACAGAGGCGTATAAGGCTGCTTCACGAAACAGCGGATTCCGTGAGGAGTTTGTCATTGACGAAGAGACCCTGAGCCTGGTAAATAAGTACGATGATGTTTGTGACGACTTACACACAGACCTCCATGAGTGTCTTGGACACGGAAGCGGACAGCTCCTTTCTGGCGTTGATCCGGATTCGTTGAAGACATACGGAAATACTATCGAGGAGGCACGTGCTGACCTGTTCGGACTATATTACATAGCCGACGAGAAACTTGTGGAACTGGGGCTCGTTCCAGACGTTGAGGCATATAAGAGTCAGTACTATACTTATATGTTAAATGGCTTAATGACCCAACTGACGCGTATTCGTCTTGGTGACGATATTGAAGAGGCTCATATGCGTAACAGGGCACTCATAGCTCATTGGTGCTACGAGCATGGTGATGCTATGAGACTTGTAAAACGAAACGGTAAGACCTACCTTGATATTACAGACTATCCACAGCTGCGACGCCTTATTGCGGAGCTGTTGGCAGAAGTACAGCGAATAAAGAGTACTGGCGACTATGCCGCAGCCCGGGAACTGGTAGAGAGATATGCCGTTAAAGTGGATAAGTCTCTTCACGAAGAGATACTTGAACGTTATCAACGTCTGAAACTGGCTCCGTATAAGGGCTTTATAAATCCTGTTCTCAAGCCCGTTTACGACAATAATGGTGAAATAGCTGATGTTTCTGTTGACTATTCTGAGAGCTACTCTCAGCAGATGCTCAGATACAGTAAAGATTACGGATATTTGTTATGACGGAGAAAACTAACGAAAAACTTAAAAAAATAAAGCAGTCTTTTCGTCTGCTGATGAACGGCGAGGCAAACCGCTCCATGCGGGAGAAGGGACTCAACTATCACCTCAACTGGGGTGTAAGTCTTGTTGACCTGCGTCAGATGGCAAAAGAGTATGGCAAAGACTATGAACTTGCCATAGAGCTGTGGAAAGAGAATATTCGTGAGTGTAAGATCCTGGCTACCATGATAATGCCGGCAGAGCGTATGCTGCCAGAAATTGTCGATATATGGGTAGAGCAGACGCAAGAGGTAGAGATTGCAGAACAGGCAGCATTCAATCTTTATCAGCATCTTGACTTTGCACCCGAAATAGCTTTCCGATGGATTTCTTCCAATGATGCTATTCGTCAAATTAGCGGTTATCATATCCTTTCAAGACTGTTTATGCGAGGTCTTGAGCCCAACGAGCGGGGTATCAACGAATTTCTTGACCAGGCATTAGCTGCGCTGAGCGACCCCAATATATCTGTTCGTCATGCTGCTACGACGTCATTACAACGCTTTTCAGAGCTTGGCGAGGATTATTCAAAAATTGTTGATAAAGCTCTGTCAAAAATATAATCGTTAAAAATATTCTATTTTTTTCTCTCTTAAATAGTTTTTTGTTACCTTTGCAAGGCAATTCAAAATAACATGAAAGAGAGCGAGAAAACGACAATAGTCCAGCGTCTGTCCGATAGTTTGGAAAAGAGTGGGCTAAGGAAAACCCCAGAGCGCTTTGCTATCCTACGTGCAATGTGTGATTTTCAGGGTTTGTTCTCGCTTGAAGAGTTGAATAGTGCTTTAGAGTCTGCCGACTTCAGGGTTAGCAGGGCAACCCTTTATAACAATGTCAAGCTCTTCATGCAGATGCGTCTATTGAACTCCTTTCGTGTTTTGGGGAATACCCGTTACGAGGTTATAGTGAATACCACACGTCGCACGAGACAGATATGTGTTAACTGTGGTAAGGTGACTGAGCTTAAGAGTCCTGTAATAGCGAATACAGTTGACAGCCTCCACCTGAAGCGCTTCCGTAAGGACGGGTTCTCGCTGGCTATCTATGGTATGTGTAGCTCCTGTCTGGCGCGAATTACTCGTGAAATGAATAAGAACAAAAATAAAAAACAAAAAAATGGAAAAAGGAAAAGTTGACGTTCTTCTTGGACTTCAATGGGGAGACGAAGGAAAAGGAAAAGTTGTTGATGTGCTAACACCTCAATACGACGTGGTAGCACGTTTTCAGGGTGGTCCTAATGCAGGACACACATTGGAGTTTGAAGGTGAGAAGTACGTGCTTCGTTCTATACCTTCAGGAATATTCCAGGGAGGCAAGGTTAACATTATAGGTAATGGTGTGGTGCTTGCTCCAGACCTCTTTATGCAGGAAGCAAAGGATCTGGAGAAGAGTGGTCACGACCTACATTCACGACTGCATATCTCCAAGAAGGCTCATCTTATAATGCCTACACACAGAATCCTCGATGCTGCATACGAGCAGGCAAAGGGCAAGAGTAAGGTAGGCACGACAGGTAAGGGCATCGGTCCTACATATACTGACAAGATTTCACGTAACGGTCTGCGTGTGGGCGATATCTTCGATGACTTTGAGGCAAAATATGCTGCTCATAAGAAGCGTCACGAGGATATGCTGCAGGCACTTGGATATACTGACTACGACATCACAGAGGTAGAGAAGACCTGGATGGAAGGTGTGGAATACCTCAAGAACTTCAAGATTGTCGATTCAGAACATGAGGTAGATCATTTTCTTCGTGACGGCAAGACGATACTTTGTGAAGGAGCTCAGGGTACAATGCTTGATATTGACTTCGGCAGCTATCCCTTTGTTACTTCTTCGAATACTATCAGCGCAGGCGCTTGTACCGGTCTTGGTGTCGGTCCGAATAAGATTAACGATGTCTATGGCATTATGAAAGCTTACTGCACACGTGTCGGAGCAGGACCATTTCCCACAGAGCTCTTCGACGAAACGGGAAAGCGCATCCGCGACTTGGGTCACGAGTATGGTGCTGTCACAGGACGTGAACGTCGTTGTGGTTGGATAGACCTTGTTGCTCTGCGTTATGCTATCATGATTAACGGAGTGACAAAGCTTATAATGATGAAGAGCGACGTCCTCGACGATTTTGATACCATAAAGGCTTGCGTTGCCTATAAGCATAATGGCAAAGAGACACGTGAGTTCCCTTATAATATAGAAGAAGGAATAGAACCCGTATATGTGGAGATGGACGGATGGAAGACAGATATGACACACTTTACCAGTGAGGAACAGTTCCCCGATGCTTTCAAGAAGTATATCGACTTCCTTGAGCACGAACTCGAGACTCCTATAACAATTATCTCTATCGGTCCAGACCGTGAACAAACAATTATAAGAAAATAACGATGGCAAACAAACCAGGAATACCAAAGGGTACGCGCGATTTCTCTCCAGCAGAGATGGCAAAGCGTAACTACATATTTAATACTATTCGTGAAGTGTATGCACTTTACGGATTCCAACAGATAGAGACTCCTGCTATGGAGAACCTGTCAACGCTAATGGGAAAGTACGGTGACGAGGGCGACAAACTCCTCTTTAAGGTGCTTAACAGCGGCGATTTTATGAATAAGGTTAGCGATGAAGAGCTTTCAGAACGCAACCCTCTTCACCTCGCGGCACGTTTCTGCGAGAAAGGACTACGTTACGACCTTACCGTTCCCTTCGCACGCTATGTCGTCATGCATCGTGAGGAGCTGCAGATGCCCTTCAAGCGCTATCAGATACAACCCGTATGGCGCGCAGACCGTCCTCAGAAAGGACGCTATCGTGAGTTCTATCAGTGTGATGCTGACGTCGTAGGCTCCGACTCCCTTCTCAACGAGGTTGAGCTGATGCAGATTATTGACACCGTCTTCACCCGCTTCGGAGTGCGTGTTGACATTAAGATAAACAACCGTAAGATACTCACGGGAATCGCTGAGACTATCGGTGCTGCCGATAAGATTGTTGATATCACCGTAGCTATCGACAAACTCGATAAGATTGGTATCGACAATGTTAATGCCGAACTGCGTGAGGACGGACTTTCCGACGAGCAGATAGCAAAGCTGCAACCCATCATCATGCTCTCCGGAAGCAACGACGACAAACTGAAGACTATTGCCGACGTGCTCAAAAACAGCGAGGTGGGCTGCAAAGGTGTCGAGGAGACAAAGTTTATCCTCGATGTCCTGAAGACAACAAAAATAAAGTCTAAAGTGTCCTTTGACCTTACCCTCGCTCGTGGACTTAACTACTACACAGGTGCTATTTTTGAGGTTAAAGCCCTTGACGTAGAGATAGGAAGTATTACCGGTGGTGGACGCTACGACAATCTTACAGGTATCTTCGGAATGCCTGGCTTGAGTGGAGTAGGTATCTCGTTTGGTGCAGACCGTATCTTCGACGTCCTCAACCAACTTGACCTCTATCCTAAAGAGTCGTTGAACGCTACTCAGCTTCTCTTCATAAACTTTGGCGAGAAAGAGACAGCCTACTGTCTTCCTATCGTCAGCGCCGCACGTCAGCAGGGCATCCGCACAGAGATATATCCTGACGCTGTGAAGATGAAGAAACAGATGTCGTATGCTAATGCCAAAGCTATTCCATTCGTTGCCCTTGCTGGCGAAACGGAGATGGCAGAGGGTAAGATAACCCTGAAAAATATGACTACAGGAGAGCAGTCTCTTGTTACTCCCGACGAACTACTTAAAACTATAAAATCATGAAAAAGACAATTATTCCCTTATTTCTCCTTGTAATGCTGTTTACGGCATTTACTACGGAGCGTCCTCTGAAGATCTTTATGATTGGCGACTCCACGATGGCTAATAAAGATACCACCGGTGGAAAGCAGGAAAGAGGATGGGGTATGGTACTCAACGAGTTCTTTAACGATGATGTTATCATCGACAATCACGCTGTCAACGGACGTTCCACAAAGAGTTTCCTCGACGAAGGACGTTGGCAGAAGGTACTCGACCAGATTCAGCCTGGTGATTACGTGATTATACAATTCGGACACAACGACGAGAAGAAAAACGACGCCAAGCGTTATACCGTAGTTGGTGGAAGCTTCGACGACAACCTCCGTCGCTATGTCAACGAGACACGCTCAAAGGGCGGACTCCCAATACTCCTTAACTGTGTGGCACGTCGTAACTTCAATGCTCCGAAGACTGGTGTCATCGACGATGAAGGACTGCGCGACAAGACCTATGTCAATCCTGACAAGACATCTGAGGGTGGGGAAGACCTGAAGGGCGACGGTGACATTCTCATCGATACTCACGGAGAATATCGTGAGGTTCCTGCCCGTATCGCACAGGAACTTAACGTGCCCTTCATCGACGCCAATAAGATAACCTCAGAACTTGAGCAGAACCTTGGTGTTGAAGGTAGCAAGAAACTCCACATGATTTATCTCCCAGGAGAATGTCCTGCATATCCTAAAGGTCGTCAGGACAATACTCATTACAACCAGATCGGTGCACGCATCGTAGCTGGATTGTTAGCAATAGAAATCGGTAAGCAGGTGCCCGAGATTAAAAGACACCTGAAATAACATTAAATACAAAAAAACTATGAACAAGAAATTTATTTGTGCCGTTTGTGGTTATGTTCACGAAGGACCGGAACCACCTGAGAAGTGTCCCATTTGCAAGGCTCCTGCCAGCAAGTTTACAGAGCTGAAAGATGATGCCGAGATGACCTATGCTACTGTTCACAAGATAGGTGACGGTAAACTCCCTGGTGTTCCCGATGATATGATTGAGGACCTCCGTAATCACTTTAACGGTGAGTGTGGTGAGGTAGGTATGTATCTCGCTATGGCGCGTCAGGCTGATCGTGAGGGTTATCCTGAGATTGCCGAGGCTTTCAAGCGTTATGCTTTCGAGGAGGCAGACCACGCAAGTCGTTTCGCAGAGCTTCTTGGCGAGTGCGTTTGGGATACAAAGACAAACCTCGAGAAGCGTGCTGCTGCTGAGGCTGGCGCTTGCGAAGACAAGTTCCGTATCGCAAAGAACGCTAAAGCTCTTGGTTTCGATGCTATCCACGACACCGTTCACGAGATGGCTAAGGACGAAGCACGTCACGGAGCAGGCTTTGCAGGACTGCTGAAGCGTTACTTCGGTAAGTAAAAAGTTAACCCCGAAAGTCCTTTTCAAACTTTCGGGGTTTATTTTGTCTTTTAGTGAATTGTCATTAAAGACCTAATTTGTTCAGCGCCTTGTCAGCAGCCTTGTTGACTTCTTCCTTAGCCTTCTCTCTTGCCTTTTCCTTACCTTTCTCTACAGCCTCGTTAGCTTTTTCCTCAACCTTCTGCTTGCCCTTCTCTAAAGCATCGTTAGCTTTGTTAGCCATATCGTTGGCAGTACTTTCTGTCTGTGCGCCAAGATTCTGGATAGCGTCAACCGACTCAGCAGGAATAGCCTGTACCTTCTCGATGAGAGTGTTGATAGCTTCGTTGTCGCCAGTAACGCTCTTTACTGTCTCAGCGTTATCCTTGAGCCAGGTCTGTACGCTTACGAGGGCAGCCTTAGCCTCCTCCAGCTTGCCTTCCTTTGTTAGTTCGGCAATCTTCACCTGTGCCGCTTCGATGGCAGCCTGCAGACTTGCTGCGTCTTTGTTGTCGAGTGCTGCCTTGAGTGCTGTTGTGAAGTTGTCCTCTTCAGCAACGGCTACTGTGTCTGCTTCGGCAGCCTTCTGTGTTTTGTTACCACAACTTGCAAAGCATACTGCTGTTGCAATGAAAGCAATAAATAATACTTTTTTCATAGCTTTTTTTTTATTAATGTTTAATATTGTCTTAGTGCCGAAAGAAGTTCGGCATTTTCCGTTTTCGTTCCTATTGTTATTCTCAGACAGTTATTACACAACGAGATCCTCGTCCTGTTGCGCACTATGATACCCTTGTTTACAAGGTAGTCGTAAATCTTCTGTGCATCAGTCATCTTCGCAAGGAAGAAGTTGGCGTCAGTAGGGTAGATGCCCTCGCAGATAGGCAGGTCGCGGAAAGCACTTATAAGACGTGCTCTTTCTTGCAGCAGGATACGTATTACCTTGTCTGTCTCGTAAGGTTCTTTCAGCACCTCCATAGCCTTCTGTTGTGTCAGCAGGTTGACGTTATAAGGATATTTCACCTTATTATATATATTAATGATTTCCGGATGTGCGAAAGCCATTCCCAGTCGTATCGCAGCACATCCCCACGCCTTGCTGAATGTATTCAGTACTATGAGGTTCTTGTAGTTCCTCAGTTCCAGACGGAAAGGCTTTTCCTGTGAGAAGTCCGAATATGCCTCGTCTATGATGACGATACCCTCAAACTGCTCCAGCACCTTTGTTATCTCTTCGCGGTTGATGTTGTTTCCCGTCGGGTTGTTAGGAGAGCAAATCCATATTATCTTCGTATTGTCGTCGCAGGCAGCAAGGAGTTTCTCTGCCGATATCTGAAAATGTTCGTCAAGAAGCACAGGACGATACTCCACGTCGTTAATGTCTGCACACACCTTATACATTCCGTATGTAGGCTCTATAGCCACAACGTTGTCTATACCAGGACGTGTAAAACAGCGGTATGCAAGGTCTATAGCCTCATCGGAGCCGTTGCCCAGGAATATACAACTTGCGGGCACCTGCTTAACCTTTTCTATCGCTGCCTTCAGGTCGCGCTGCAGCGGGTCCGGGTAGCGGTTAAAGGGCTGGTTGTACGGGTTCTCGTTGGCATCGAGAAACACGTGAGCCTCCTTGCCGCTATACTCGTCGCGTGCGCTGCTATAGGGTTTTAGACTCAGTATGTTTGGTCGTACAAGTTCTTCTAACGTTTTCATAACAATTACTTTAAATATAAAACTATAAGCCCCTTATCTTCATTGCGTTACGGTGTGCGTCGAGTTGCTCGTATTGCGCCATTGTCTCTACCGCTTTACCTATGCTTTCGATACCTTTCTCCGTAAGGTGCTGGAATGTTACCTTTCTGTTGTAGCTGTCCAGATTTACTCCGCTGTACGCCTTTGCGTATCCGTGAGTAGGCAGCGTGTGGTTAGTGCCGCTGGCGTAGTCGCCGGCACTCTCACAGGCGTAGTTTCCGAGGAACACGCTACCTGCGTTGACAACCTTCTCTGCCAGCTGCTCGTAGTCGGCAGTAGCTATGATAAGGTGTTCCGGAGCATATTCGTTGCTCAGCTCTATAGCCGTTGTGGTGTTATCTACGAGAACCAGTTTGCTGTTGTCGAGCGACTTCTGTGCCATTTCCTTTCTTGGCAGCGCTTCCAACTGCTTTTTCAGTTCCTCAACAACGTTGTCGAGAACTTTCTGCGAAGTAGTGATTAGAAGCACCTGCGAGTCTGTGCCGTGTTCCGCCTGCGACAGCAGGTCGGCAGCAACATATTCCGGTCGGCAACTGTCGTCGGCAATGACACACACCTCGGAAGGTCCTGCAGGCATATCTATTGCTACGTCGTGCAGACTGACCTGTTGTTTTGCAGCCATCACATACTGGTTTCCCGGACCGAAAATCTTGTAAACCTTCGGAATGCTCTCTGTGCCGTAAGCCATAGCTCCTATAGCCTGTACTCCTCCTACCTTATATATCTTGTTGACGCCGGCGATGTGTGCTGCAGCAAGAATAGCTGGGTGAATTGTTGAGTTATGTGTTGGCGGCGAGCAAAGAACAATCTCTTTGCATCCGGCAATCTTTGCTGGTGTAGCCAACATGAGGACAGTACTGAACAGCGGTGCCGTACCTCCTGGGATGTATAGTCCCACGCGTTCTATGGGGACGCTCTTCTGCCAGCATGTAACCCCGGGAGCCGTTTCCACCTTTTCGCCCACGAACTGTTGTGCTTTGTGGAATGTCTCTATGTTCTTATGTGCCAGACGCAGCGAGTCGAGTAGCTCTGCAGGCACTTCCTTCAGGGCATTTTCTATCTCTTCTGCTGTTACTGCCAACGTTTCAAGACTGGCGTGGTCGAACTTCTCCTCATACTCCTTGACGGCTTTGTCACCGTTCTCGCGTATGTTCTTCAGTACGTCGGCAACGGTGTTGTTCAACTGTGATACGTCTAAGTGAGGACGTTCCGTTAGTTCTTTCCACTCTTCGCGGCTCGGGTATTTGTATATCTTCATTTTTACAGAATCATCTTTTCTATTGGAGTTACAAGTATTCCTTGTGCTCCCATTTCCTTTAGTTTTCCAATAATCTCCCAAAAACGTTTCTGGTCGAGAACGGTATGTACGGAGCACCACTCATCGTCGGCAAGAGGAATAATGGTGGGACTCTTCAGTCCTGGCAGTACGTTGATAATCTCCTGCAGATGTGCCTTTGGAGCGTTCATGCGTACATATTTTTTTCCTTCCGCCTGACGTACCGCCTCGAAACGGAAGAGCATCTGTTCCAGAACCTGTTTCTTCTCCTCGCTGAGGTTTTTGTTGCCTATCAGCAGCGCCTCACTCTTCATCACCACTTCCACCTCGCGCAGGTTGTTGCTCACGAGTGTCGAGCCGCTGCTTACGATGTCGAAGATGGCG
>CAMUVE010000052.1:0-14348 GCA_947163985.1 uncultured Prevotella sp. | reverse complement strand
CAAGCAGGCGCAGGAGGCTTTAAAAAAAATAGATGAAACATGGTAAACTAAATAACTTATGTTTATGAAACGATTCATCTTAATATTAGCAGTAGTCCTGATGGCTGTCGTAGCAGCACAGGCACAGTCGAATTGCAGAAGATGCGACGGCTCAGGTGTGATAGTCTGTCCGGAGTGCAACGGTAAGGCAGATCTCTGTCCTACTTGTAAGGGACTGGGTAATATCGTTTGCCGCAGATGTAATGGCGAGTTCGAGACCTGTCCCGTCTGCCACGGCTCCAAGTATTATAATAACGCAAGTTGTTGGACCTGCAAGGGGACAGGTCGTGTCATCGACTGTCATCAATGCGACGGCAAGGGCTATGAGAAATGCCCTGAGGCTCCGAAGTATTGTTTCTATGGCGACAAGGTGTGTCCTCGTTGTGACGGACTGAAGAAAATCCCTTGTCCCGATTGCCAGTAATCACCAAAAGAGTTCAAACGATGAAACAGAACAACAAGCAATGGATTGTCCGGACAGTCCTCATGTGTCTTTTCGGTATCATGATGGTGATGCCGCAGAAAGTATATGCAGGCGCAGACATCAAGTTTACAACAACCGAGGTTACAGTTTCCGACGGTGAATGTAGGGTCCGTGGGTATTTTACCAACAACGGCGATATGGCTGCTGATCTTACGCAGTCAGAAATTACCGTGCAAATCAAATATAACGGAAATGTTCTTTATACGGTAACCAAACGTTTTGATATGTATGGTTTCCATGTATGGGGCGGAGCACCATATCATACCTTTATCATCTATGACAGCAGATTCAAGAAGGAACATCAGTACACGGGAAAAAATCCCTACGGGTGGTACGTCAGCAATTACAATTGGTGGAATAATGTCAAGCCATAAAATCCTTTATGTCTTTCTCATCTGTGCGCTGCTGACTGGTGGCGCCTTGGTGACTTTTGGGTATGCACAGCAGCCGTCATCGGTCGAAGCCTACCAGCAGGAACTCGTCAGACAATTGCACACCGACTCGCTGGGGAATCACTCGGAGAGCTATAAGGCATACGAGCGTATGAACCAGGAGATGGACAGTTTGTTTAAGCAGCGGGAGGAGCAACGGAAAATCTGGATGTACATACTCTGTTTCTGTGCTATAACACCATTGTTGTTCATCGTATATATGGTCGCCATATATCTGAAGAACAGAGACTACCGTCCTACATGGCGCGAAGTATTGATAGTCGCTGGTTACACGATAGTGACATCCGCCATTCTCTATGTCGTTGATGTTTCCTTCTTCTACCTACGCTTCTATGCCGATCATAAGACGCGCATGGCCACATTAAGTCTGATAACCTTAATAGGATTAGGATGGGTGGTATATCAGCTGATGAAAGGCAAGAATAACCTATAAAACGATACGATTATGAAAAGAATTGCATTATTTGTAGCGATAGCATTTACAACTGCCGCATCGGTTCGGGCACAGATTCCCGATCCTGGCGACCCCGTTTGCGCCCACTGCGAAGTGGATCTGAAGTCGCAACAACCTCATAAGCCAGGCTGTCCCTATTACTCTGAGCCTGCAAACGAAATGAGCACCAAAGAATCGTGGACTCCTAATTTCAATTCGATAGAATACAAATATGGAAATGGCGTGATGTGTGAGCAATGTGGACGTACCAACGGACATAATTCCGATTGTCTCATAGGTAAGACACAGAGGTTAATACGTGATTATTGGGCGAAGTCAAAAACTCCGGAGTCAAATAAGTTTCTTATTAAGACTTACGAGGAAAATATCCGACTGTTCGCTAAACAAGGGCGTGAGGCCCGTCAGGCGGAAAAGGCACAAAATAAAGCAGAAAAGAAACCTCGAACCGAGATTCCGTTTGAATGCACTATCTGCAAGGCGACCTTTAAGGCATCCGGCGTTGATGAAGCATCCCATATTTCTGCTAACAACCCGTGGTTTCACAAGCCAACCTGTCCGAAATATAAGCCCAAACCTGGACAGAACCCAAGTACGAGCCTAAAGGACTACACCCCGGCTCCAGAGCGACCTATGGTGTCGGAGCCACTGATGGAGATGCCTGTGCGTCAGCCAGCGCCACAGTTCTCCAGCATCAACGAGACGAACATCCGACATGAAAAGCCCGTGAGTATCATTGGTAAGCACAAATGGGGAGAGATTAGTGAGGAATCGCTTTCTGCATTTGAATCTCTGATGGGCGAAGAAATCCCCAGAGAATTCGACATCGAACGCTACAATCACGACAAGGGAACCGTTATTCTTGGTACACATAAAGACAACGGAAGATACCAGTGGACTATTCTGTGCCCACGACCCAACGGAAGCTATATGCTTATTTCTCAGCAAGAGTTGAAAGGGGGCTTCTTTTACGGCTCTCAAAACGTTGGAGAGCTGCGTGACGTGCATTTTGAAGGACAGGGCGCGTATATCATCGCTGAATATACCAGCGGATACAGGCAGGTGTACAATAATAACGGAGAGATTGTACGAAGTGGTTACAATATCAAAGTGCTTGGAAGTACGGTTGATGGCAAACGACTTCTTTACGTGGGTAAAGACGAGGATAACTCTCTGAATTTGATTATAGACGAAGATGGAGAAGTGATAGCTGATGGTGATGACATCGAGCAATATGACGACGCAATCATCGTGAGGAATGGTAACAATTGCTATCTCTCCAATTGGAAAGGCAATCTGCTGGAAATTGGCAACATCAACTCGTTTGAGGACATCAAAGCCTACAACAATCAGGGTTCTTACTATATCCTGAAAGACTGGGATAAGGGGTATGCCATCATAGGACGGGGCTTTATTCGTTATGGAGACTGGTACGATACAGAGGAAGAGGCTCACCGCATTTGGAAAAACTATCATCAATAATTATAATCCTTTAAAACTATACTATTATGAAACGAATACTGTTTATTTGTATGGCGATGGCGATAGGGTCGCTGTACACGAAGGCACAAACATCGTGTAAAAACTGTAACGGTTCAGGAATGGAAGAACGCACGTGCGCCTTCTGTAAAGGTGAAGGCTACCGCGAGTGTGACTTCTGCTTGGGCAAGAAGATGGTGCGTTGTAACGACTGTGGTGGTGAAGGTAAAATCTTTTGCGCCCATTGTCGTGGTAAAGGTGGTGTGCAGGTCAAGGATAATTGGCGTGAGTGTCAATGGTGTGGCGGCAAGGGAACACCTGAATGCGAGAAGTGTAAGACAACCGGTCAGATTGTCTGTTGGAAGTGCGAAGGTGCTGGCAAATATGTTTGCAACCAGTGTAATGGCAGCAAGGTGAACAAATGGCAGTGCCACGTTTGCAGCGGTACCGGTAAGGTGAAGGACCAAGCTGAAGAAACCATATCAAAACTCAAGGAGATTGGTCCTACCTCTGGCACCGTTAAGGTAGATATCGACCCCAACGACAGCGAACAGGAGAAGATGCGCAAAATGGCGAAAGCACGTATGGCTCATCGTAAAAAAGTTTTAGAGGCACAAGGTATAACTGTAAAATAGCATAATTATGGAAGATAACGAATTGTACCAAACCATAGAAGACGTTAATCGTATGAACCGTACGATTGATGAGATGAACCGCTTTAACGACCCCGTGCAGCGGGATGTTATCGTTGGCGACTGGAAAAGAAAGAAACCTTTGAGTAAGAAAGATCAGCGCACGTCGATAATAATCTTATTGATTTTTATCCTGCTTATGGTTGGCGCATTCGTTACCTTCGTCTATGCAGAGCAACCTTCCACATCAGAAAGGTACGAGCAACTGCTTGACGAAGAAACGCGTCAGAAGTGGGACAAGATGAATAGTCAGATGGAAGAGATTGTGCAAAAAGAGGAAGAGAACGAACAACTATGGCATATTCTCATAGGAATTTCTGCTGTAATCTCTCTTGTTCCTATAGTACGTGTCGGCATTGATGTGGCACGTGGTAAGATACACGTTAACTCAGTATCAGGAGCTGTTCAGGGTGCCGCCATCCTCGTACTTGGGTCACTCGCGCTATTTGCCATCAACCTGGGCTTCTTCTACATAAGTTTCAAGGTGGGGCATCAGGCAAAGATGGCATTACTAAGTGTTATCACCATAGCTGCTACTGTAGCTCTGATGATATGGTACTTCAGGCGTCTGAAAAACTAAGCTGTTATCGCTGTGCCATAAAATCCTCTATGTCCTTCGGGTGATAGGGGATTCTTTTTTCTCCGAGGAAACGGCAGCCGTCGGCGGTGATGAGGACGTCGTCCTCGATGCGAATACCACCGAAGTCCTTATATGTCTCTAACAGTTCGTAGTTGAGGAAGTCCTTGTGAAGTCCCTGAGCGCGCCAGTCGTCGATAAGCGCTGGGATGAAGTATATGCCTGGCTCGTCGGTAACAACGAAACCCTCCTGCAGACGGCGACCCATACGCAGACAGTTGGTGCCGAACTGCTCCAGATTAGGACGTGTCTCTTCGTCGAAGCCGACGTATATCTGTCCCAGTCCTTCCATGTCGTGAACGTCCATACCCATCATGTGACCCAGTCCGTGAGGCAGGAACATTGCGTGAGCACCTGCTGCAACAGCCTCGTCAACGTCGCCCTTCATAAGTCCGAGCTCCTTGAGACGTTCCGTCATCAGTCGACAAACAGCGAAGTGTACATCCTTATATCTTACTCCAGGCTTTGCAACGCTGAGCACATAGTCGTGACATTCTTCCACGATGCGGTAAATGTCGAGCTGTCGTTGTGTGAACTTTCCACTAACAGGGAACGTGCGTGTATGGTCGGAACAATAGTTCTCGGCATTCTCGGCACCAGCATCACAAAGTGCCAAACGTCCGCTTTCAAGAGTGTTGTATGATGGCGTGCCGTGCATTATCTCACCGTGTTGTGTGAAGATAGTTGCGAAGCTAACCTTCTCGCCAAGAGAGTTGGCTACTCCGTCAACGAGTCCTCCGACATATTTCTCCGTCAGTCCTGGACGCGCTACCCTCATGGCGGTGGTATGCATCTCGTAACCTATAGCGCAAGCCTTCTCGATCTCGGCAATCTCGAGTGCACTTTTCGTTGAGCGCATCTTTACTACAGCCTTGATGAGTGGGAGAGAGGAGTCGGAGAAGTCCAATCCCAGTTTCTGCATCTGCAGTATGGTGTCGTGGCGATATGGGGGCAGGAAGTGAATGTTGTTCTTGCATCTTGCTATGATATTCTTCAGTTCTGCCATTGGTGCTGTATTCTCTACACCAACCTGTGCCGCCATATCAGCGATGCTATCAACCGATCCGTACCATACTATGTCTTCAATATCTATGTCATTGCCGATGAGCCACTCTCTGTCGTTGTCAACATCTATGATGCCTACCAGTCCGTCGCGTCGCTGTCCGAAGTAGTACAGGAAGGATGAGTCCTGGCGCATAGGATAGTATGCGTTGGCTGGGTAGTTACACGGCGATTCGTTATTGCCGAAGAATACTATTATTCCTTCACCCACAAGTTTTTTCAGGGTATTGCGTCTTTCAATATAAATATCTTTGTTGAACATATTTTGAGTTTTTAAGATTCGACTGCAAAGATACAAATAAATATGTGAAAAAAACAACATTATACTTCGTATGTTATTTTTTTTTCGTACATTTGTAGCCAATATGAAGAAAAAGACGAAGCATAGGCATCTGCATTGGACTTGGTTAGTAGGAGGTCTAACCGTGGTAGTGCTTTATGTGTGGGTGTTTTATAGCTTCTTCGTCAGTCCTTTCGGCTTCCGTTGGAGAGCACTTTACGGAGACATGAAGTTTCCGGATGGTTTTGAAATTCATGGTATCGACATATCACACTATCAGGGAGAGATAGACTGGAATAAGTTGCAGAGCGCAACGATAGGTCGCTGTCCCGTAAGGTTTGTGATGATAAAAGCTACGGAGGGTTCATCGAAGATTGACGAGATGTTTGACGCGAACTTCGAAAATTCACTTGAATACGGCTTTATTCGTGGTGCTTATCACTTCTGGAGCAATAAGTCGTCGGCACGCGACCAGGCTCAGTTCTTTCTTGACAAGGTGAAGTTGGAGAAGGGCGACCTGCCGCCAGTACTCGACGTGGAGAGTAAGCCCAAGGATATGTCGGTGGAGGACTTCCAACGCGAGATTCTTACATGGCTACATATCGTTGAGGACCGCTACCATGTAAAACCTATTCTATATACCTATTATAAATTTAAGATGCAGTATCTGGGCACTCCTGTCTTTGACGACTATCCGTACTGGATAGCTCATTACTATGTAGATCACATAGAATATAAGGGTCCCTGGAAGTTCTGGCAACATACCGATGCGGGACGCCTGGCGGGCATCCGTGGATATGTGGACTTTAATGTTTATAATGGTAGTTTCTACGATCTTCGTCAGCTATGCATCGGCGGCGAAGACTAACATGCACCAGTTGTTTTCACTGTCTGTACGGAGCAGTCGCATTCCAAGATGTCCTGCGCGTTCTGCAAGAGCCATACCGTCCTCGGTATAGAAACCGCTGAGGATAATCTCTCCACCTGGGTTTACCACTTCGCGCATAGCAGCCATATCTTCGAGAAGGATGTTCCTGTTGATGTTTGCCATCACGATGTCGAAGACTCCCGAGATATGGGAAATGACACTTGCGTTGCCGTGAAGTATGTCGATGTTGTTAACACCATTGAGCTCTGCATTATGTCGGGCGTTCTCAACGCTCCACTCGTCAATGTCGTAACCTACAGCCTCCTTTGCTCCGCGTTTACATGCCACGATACTAAGGATGCCCGTTCCGCATCCGCAGTCGAGAACCCTTTTCCCTTCAAGGTCATAGTTCATCAACTCGCGTACAATCATTCGTGTCGTTTCGTGATTACCTGTGCCGAAAGCGAGCTTGGCATCGATGGTAATGTCGAGCATGCTTGATGGTTGTTGGGTAGCTGGTGACGGATGGTGGGTGTCGTGAATGATACACTTGTCATCTATTACGATGGGCTCCCATCCTGTTTCTTCCCATTTCTCGTTCCAGTTACGGTCTTCTGCGTCTTCAATGGTATATTCTATTGTAGTGCCTACGAGGGGAAAGGTAGCAATGACCTCGTCAAGGATGTCCTTGTCGAACTGCTCTTTCTGTACCCATGCTGTCAATCCCTCATCGTTTTCTTCGAAAGTCTCGAAGCCAGCCTCAGCACTTAACGCGGCAAGTAAATCGCATGCAGTCTGTTTGTCTGAGGTGCCTGAAATAGCGAATTTTGCAACTTGATATTTCATGTCTTATGTTAAATTTCGGTTGCAAAGGTACAAAAAATAGGGAAATTCCTATAATAGATTAGGGAAATTCCGTATTTTTGCAGGAAATATTGAAGTATTTTTGCATCGTAAAATAATATAGACATGAAAAGATATATACTTTTATCAGTCCTTGTTGGAGCGTTACCATTATCTATGATGGCACAGGACGACCTGTATTTCACGCCCAAGAAGAGTGCGAAACAGGTGCAGAGCTCTTACGAAGTACTTGACGATACTCCCGCTTATTATTCGGGGAGCAATCGTGACGTTGACGAATATAACCGCCAGCGTCCAGACAAACACATTCGTGACTCTATACGTCGTGAGGTGGAAGAGGAGTATGCATATACGCGTAGGATGAGTCGTTTCGACGACTTCTACTGGTACGACCCGTGGGTTGTTTCCTACTATTCTCCATATTGGTATGACAGTTGGTATGGCTGGTATGACCCCTGGTATCGTCCCTACTGGTACGGCGGTTGGTATCGTCCTTATTGGTATGGTGGCTGGTACGTTGGTTGGTATGGTGGCTGGTACCGTCCCTACTGGTACGGCGGTTGGTATCGTCCTTACCGTTACTCCTATGCCTATCGTGGACATTCGGGCACATATCAGTATTATGACCGTGGTCGCGGAGGACGTTATGGTGGTACAGCCTACAGCGGCAGAGGTCGCGGAGGACGCAATTCCTCTTTTGCTGACAGAGGCTACGGCAGCGTCTCAGGACGTTACTCCTCGAACAGCGTAAATCGTGGCTATGGCACATCACGTCGTCAAAGTTCCAGCAGCTTCGGCAGCACACGCAGCTCGTCATCATTCGGTGGTAGCACCTTCGGAGGAGCACGTGGTGGCGGTAGCTTCGGCGGTGGCGGTAGCTTCGGTGGCGGAGCACGCGGCGGAGGCGGAGGCGGTGGCTTCGGCTCAAGAGGAGGAAGAAGGTAAATAAGAATTGAGAATTTAGAATGGATAAGATATGAAAAAGATTATATTTGCGCTAAGCATGTTGGCTGTAATGCCAGCAGTAGCACAGGAAACATACGAGAATGCTAAGATAGCTACTGAGGACCTCAATGGAACTGCACGCTATGTAGGTATGGGTGGAGCAATGGATGCCTTGGGAGCTGATATCTCGACAATAGGTAGCAACCCCGCAGGTATAGGACTGTTCCGCAGCTCGTCGGTAAGCACCTCCTTCGGACTTGTCAGTCAGGGAGACGGTAAGAATTTTGGTCCTGGTAATAAGACTAATGCCAGCTTTGACCAGGTAGGATTTGTTGTGGCAACACGAACTGGAAATAGCTCGTTTGTTAACTTTGCCTTTAACTTTCATAAGAGTAGAAACTTCGACTACATACTCTCTGCCGCAGGACCTCTTAATGGAGCATCACAGCATAAACAGTCGTATATAAAGGCTGTTGCTGACCCTGTAGCAGGTTCACAGGAGACAACATTTGCCGTTAATCGTGCACAGAGTGGAAATCTTTATGGCGACTTCTACTGGACGAGTCAGTTGGATAACCTTTATTATAATACCTTTATCTATGATAATAACGCACAATACGGATATAGTAACGCTTCGGGTTACAACTTAGACCGTGCACATACAGGCTATATCGGGGAGTATGACTTCAATATCAGCGGAAACATTAACAACCGCTTGTACCTCGGTCTTACGATAGGTATCCACGATGTTCACTACCGTGCTTACGGAGAATATACCGACTATATCATCAACCCAGATAATACTCCTGCAGGTAATCTCACCGTTGTCGATGACAGAAGAATCACCGGTTCTGGTTTCGATATTAAGTTGGGAGCTATCGTGCGTCCTATAGAAGATTCTCCTTTCCGTTTTGGAATTTCTATCGCAACACCAACGTTCTATGACCTGAAGACACGTAATACAACGTATCTCAACAACACGACATCCTATGCTGCTTACAATCGTAACTACAGCACAGCACATACCTATGAGTTCAAGCTCTATACCCCTTGGAAGTTTGGTGTTAGTCTCGGTCATACCGTAGGCGACTTCCTCGCCCTTGGTGCAAGCTACGAATATGCTGACTATGGTAGTATGGACACTCGTAGGAAGACTGGCTCTACCTATGACTGGTACAACAACACATATTACGACAACAGCAAGAGTGATGATGTTATGAATCGCCACACTGAGCGCACCCTGAAAGGTGTAAGCACTCTGAAACTTGGTGGAGAATATAAGCCTATCCCTGAGATGTCATTCCGACTGGGCTACAACTATGTTAGTCCTATGTATAAGAAGGAAGGCTATAAGGATGTTTACCTTGACTCATACGGAACTAACTATTCAACAACTACCGACTATACCAACTGGGAGGCAACACACCGCATGACGGTAGGTGTAGGATATGCTTTCGATGAGCATTTCAGTATGGATTTGGCTTATCAGTTCAGCTCACAGAAAGGTACGTTCTTCCCATTCCGTGATGACTGGGTTGACGAAGTTTATATGAACGATCAAGGAGCTTTGGTAAAAGAAGAAATTGATAACTATGCTGACGGAAGAAGCGTGAAGAACCGTCGTCATCAGGTACTTTTAACACTCGGATATAGATTCTAATGAAGAAAAAACTTATTACTTTATTGCTGGCTACAATGTTCGTTGCGGACATCTGTGGTCAGCAATATGTCGCTCCAAAGAGAGAGTTCCGCGGAGCATGGATTCAGGCTGTTAATGGTCAGTGGATAGGAATGGGTACAAAGAAAATGCAGCAGACGCTGACCTATCAACTTGACGAGTTACAAAAAGACGGCGTTAACGCCATAATATTCCAGGTGCGCCCTGAGTGCGATGCCCTCTACAAGAGCGACATTGAGCCGTGGAGTCGTTTCCTTACAGGTGAACAGGGTGTAGCACCATCGCCTTATTGGGACCCTCTGGAGTGGATGGTAGAACAATGTCATCGTCGTGGTATGGAACTGCATGCATGGATAAACCCTTATCGTGCTAAGACAAAGAATACTACGAAACTCGCAAGCAACCATATTGCCATAAAGCATCCGGAACGCGTGTTCCCCTACGACAATCTCTTTATCCTTAACCCGGGACTTCCCGAAAACAGTGAGTTTATATGTCATGTGGCAGGCGACATACTCCGTCGTTATGATGTTGACGGACTGCACATAGACGACTATTTCTATCCGTATCCTGTAGCAGGACAGAAAATTCCCGACGACAGAGAGTTTAATATCTATAACAACGGAATAAAAAATCGTGGTGACTGGCGTCGCGACAACGTGAATCGCTTCATCAAAGAACTTCACGACACAATCCAGGCTGTTAAACCTTGGGTTAAGTTTGGCGTGTCGCCATTTGGTATCTATCGTAACAAACGTAATGACGAAAACGGCAGTCTAACCAACGGCTTACAGAACTATGACGACCTTTATGCTGATGTTCTCTTGTGGGTGAACAAAGGATGGGTGGACTATTGCGTGCCGCAGATATATTGGGAAATAGGAAACAAAGCTGCCGACTACGAAACTCTTATAAAGTGGTGGGATCAGTATTGCGGAACGCGTCCCTTATATATTGGTGAAGACATAGAACGTACAGTAAAGAATGCCGACAAGAATAATCCTCGTACCAACCAGATGGCTGCGAAGTTCAGACTCCATCAGCAGTCACGCAATGTACAGGGTACCGTATTGTGGTATGCTAAGGCTGCTGTCGATAATATAGGCAACTATGGTCAGAACCTCCGCAACTACTATTGGAAGACTCCTGCCTTGCAGCCGTTAATGCCTTTCATAGACAAGAAGGCACCAAAGAAAGTAAAGGGTCTTAAGGCTCTTGATTTCGGTGAGGGTCCTATGCTTATGTGGCAGGCTCCGAAGAGTCGCACTTGGCACGATGATGCCGTAAGCTATGTCGTTTATCGCTTTGAACGCGGTGAGAAAGTAAACATCAATGACCCGTCAAAGATTGTTACCATCACGCGTACTCCTTTTGTAGAGCTTCCTGAGAAGTCGAAGGCTACTTACGTAGTTACAGCAATCGACAGGATGAGTAATGAGAGCAAAGGAAAGAAAGTAAAGTGGTAAAAAAAGTGCTGACCTTCTGGTCAGCACTTTTCAAGATATTCGTGCATGTTGTGAGCGGCGCGTCGTCCGTCACCCATAGCAAGGATTACTGTCGCTCCGCCTCGTACGATGTCACCACCTGCGAAGATCTCGCTACGTGAACTTTGCATCTGTTCGCTGACAGCGATAGTATTCTTACGTCCCAGCTCAAGACCCTCGATGCTCTTTGGAACGAGTGGGTTAGGAGAGACACCAATAGCTACGATAACCTGGTCAACGTCCAATGTCAGCGTCTTGCCCTCAACGGGAACAGGACTGCGACGACCTGATGCGTCGGGCTCCCCGAGTTCCATAACCTGAAGAACAGCCTGCTTTACAGCACCTTGTTCGTCGGCAATATACTCTATAGGATTATGCAACGTGAGGAATTTTATTCCTTCTTCCTTAGCGTGCTTAACCTCTTCGAGACGTGCTGGCATCTCTACTTCTGAGCGACGATAAACCAATGTTACGTCGGCACCAAGACGTTTCGCCGTACGACAAGAGTCCATAGCTGTGTTACCACCACCGACAACGAGAACACTCTTTGCTGGGTTCAACGGAGTGTCGGTAAGAGGATTTGCTGCATCCATAAGGTTCACACGGGTGAGGTACTCGTTAGAAGACATAATGTTTATGGCATTCTCACCTGGGATGTTCATGAAGTTCGGCAGACCGGCACCAGAACCGACAAAGATACCCTTGAAACCTTGTTTCTCGAGTTCGTCAACGCTGATGGTCTTTCCTACGATAACGTCAGTCTGGAAGTGTACTCCCATCTTGGCGAGGTTTTCTATCTCTACGTCAACAATCTTGTTAGGCAGACGGAACTCTGGAATACCGTATTTCAGCACACCGCCAATTTCGTGAAGAGCCTCAAATACATAAACATCATAGCCTTTCTTCACCATATCGCCAGCAAACGAAAGTCCAGCAGGACCAGAACCCACAACAGCTATCTTCTTACCGTTAGAAGGTGCTATCTCTGGAAGAGAGATATTGCCGCTCTCGCGTTCGTAGTCGGCAGCAAAACGCTCCAGATAACCTATGGCTACTGCAGGCTCGTTCATCTTCAGGTGAATACACTTACTTTCACATTGTTTCTCCTGTGGACAAACGCGTCCGCAGACAGCGGGAAGGGCAGAAGTGTTCTTGAGAACCTTCGCTGCAGCAAGGAACTGTCCACGCTCTATATTCTTTATAAACGATGGAATATTGATGTTCACAGGACAACCCTCTACACACGATGGTTTTGCACAGTCAAGACAACGCTTAGCCTCCGTCATCGCCATCTCCTTGGTAAGTCCTATATTAACCTCTTCGGTACGTGTTGTAGCACGATAGACGGGGTCGAGTTCAGGCATAACAACACGCTCTATCTGCGTGCGCTCCTTTGGTTTCATAGATGCACGGAGCTCTTTACGCCACTCTGCATCGCGGTCTGTAAGTATATCAATACTATCGTTAGTAGGGTCAGCATCCATTGAGATGCTTGAGGCAGAATTATCAATTGTCAATTCTCCGTTGTCAGTTGAGGCTATATGCTCCTCAAAGTGAGCCATCTCTTCCTGCTCCTCACGCTTAAAGGTGCCCATTCGCTTGAACATCTCGTCCCAGTCAACGAGTGCTCCGTCGAACTCAGGACCGTCGATGCAGACGAACTTCGTCTTGCCACCGATAGTAAGTCGGCAGGCTCCACACATACCTGTTCCGTCCACCATAATGGTGTTCAGCGATACTTCGCAAGGAATATTATGCTTCTGTGCTGTGAGGTTAGAGAACTTCATCATGATGGGAGGACCAATGGCGAATACCTTATCGACATGTTCCTGCTCGAAGAACTTCTCCATACCTACAGTTACCACACCTTTCTCACCGTAGCTGCCGTCGTCAGTCATGATGATGACCTCGTCTGACGACTCGCGTACTTTATCTTCTAAGATTATAAGGTCTTTAGAACGACCGGCCATAACAGAGAGCACTCTGTTGCCTTTTGCCTTGAGAGCCTGAATGATGGGGAGCATAGGAGCCACGCCAAGACCGCCGCCGGCACATACTACTGTGCCGTACTTCTCAATCTTTGTCGGATTACCGAGTGGTCCTACAACGTCAGCAACATAATCACCCTCGTTGAGTACACAAAGCTTCTTTGAACTCAGGCCAACCATCTGTACAACAAGGGTTATCGTTCCCTTTTCTATGTCGGCTCCAGCAATTGTTAAAGGCATTCTCTCGCCACATTTATCAACTCTGACGATAACGAAGTTTCCCGCTTTTCTGCTCTTGGCAATCAGCGGAGCTTCAATTTCAAATAGGAATACCTTCTCTGAAAACTGTTCTTTCCTTACAATCTTGTTCATAATGTCTTTATTAGTCTATGATATCAAATCCGCAATAGGGAACCAGCGCAGCAGGAATCTTTATGCCGTTCTCCGTCTGGTTGTTCTCCAGCAGGGCAGCGACGATACGCGGCAGCGCCAGCGCCGAGCCGTTCAACGTGTGGCAGAGCTCCGTCTTCTTCGTCTCAGCATTACGATAACGACACTTCAAACGGTTTGCCTGGTATGTGTCGAAGTTAGATACCGACGATACCTCGAGCCATCGTTTCTGTGCTTCGGAATATACTTCAAAGTCGTAGCAGATAGAAGATGTAAACGACTGGTCGCCACCGCAGAGAAGCAGTATGCGGTAGGGCAGCTCCAACTTCTTCAAGAGTCCTTCTACGTGTGCAAGCATTTCCTTGTGACTCTCCTTAGAGTGCTCGGGCTTGTCGATACGTACTATCTCTACCTTTGAGAATTCATGAAGACGGTTAAGACCACGAACGTCCTTACCGTATGAGCCTGCCTCGCGACGGAAACACTCTGTGTAAGCGCAGTTCTTGATCGGCAGGTCTTTCTCGTCGAGGATAACGTCTCGGTAGATGTTTGTTA
>CAMUVE010000051.1:0-14869 GCA_947163985.1 uncultured Prevotella sp. | reverse complement strand
TTCGTGGAGAGATTTTGCTACCGTGGAAAGAGTTTGAACGTATTAATAAGGAACGCGAGGCAGCAGAGGAACCTCTCTTTGCAAACCCCAGAAATGCTGCCAGCGGCACGCTGAAGAGTCTTGACCCCTCGGTAGTGGCGTCACGTCACCTTGACGCCTATCTGTATTATCTTCTTGGCGACGAGATAGAAGGCGAGGGACATTACGAGAACCTTATGATGGCAAAGTCGTGGGGTTTCAAGGTCTCGGAGGGTATGCGTAAGGTGTCACGGCTTGAGGATATCTATGAATTCATAAAATACTGGGATGCGGAGCGTAAGAACCTCCCTGTGGCTACCGACGGCATAGTGCTTAAGGTGAACTCCATAAGACAGCAACGGGCACTCGGCTTTACCGCCAAGAGTCCGCGGTGGGCTATCGCCTATAAGTTCAAGGCAGAAAGGGAGTGTACACGTCTTAACGAAGTTACTTATCAGGTGGGACGTACAGGAGCTGTAACTCCTGTTGCTAACATGGAACCAGTATTACTGGCGGGAACCGTAGTAAAACGTGCTACGCTGAACAACGAAGACTTCATAAAGAGTTTCGACCTGCACATCGGCGATTATGTTTTTGTAGAAAAGGGCGGTGAGATAATTCCTAAAATCGTCGGTGTTGACATAGACCGTCGTCCTATCATAGCACAGCCCGTTCAGTTTATACGCCGCTGTCCGGAATGTGGTACAGAACTGGTGCGCTACGAAGGCGAAGCTGTTCACTATTGTCCTAACGACGCGGGTTGTCCGCCGCAGATAAAAGGACGCATTGAGCATTTCATTTCGCGAAAGGCTATGAATATCATGTCGTTAGGTCCCGAGACTGTTGACGAATATTGGAATCGTGGTCTTGTGCACAATGTGGCTGACCTCTACGACCTCACTGTGGCTCAGATAACGGGTGGCAACAAGAATCGTCGCCTCTCTGCCGAGAATGTTGTCAAGGGCATAGATGCTTCCCGTAAGGTTCCCTTCGAGCGTGTTGTCTTTGCCCTCGGAATACGTTTCATCGGTGAGACGTCAGCAAAGCTTCTTGCCCGTCATTTCAAGAATATCGACGCGCTTATGGCGGCTCGTCTTGAGGACCTCCTTGAAGTTGATGGTGTCGGCGAGGTCATGGCGAAGAGTATCATCACCTATTTCCATAACGACACTAACCGCACTATTGTAGAGCGTCTTCGTTCCTACGGTCTGCAGATGAGTCTCAGCGAGGAACAGACGGCTTCCGTCAGCAACCGCCTTGCCGGCAGTTCCATAGTCATCAGTGGTGTCTTTGCCCATCATAGTCGTGACGAGTATAAGTTGCTCATAGAACAGCACGGCGGTAAGAACGTCAGCAGCATAAGTAAGAACACGTCGTTCATTCTTGCCGGCGAGAATATGGGTCCTTCGAAACTGGAAAAAGCAAAGAAACTCGGCATTCGCATAGTCAGCGAAGACGAGTTCCTTGGTATGATAGGTGAATAATCATATCATAATTCTCAATTCTCAATTCCCAATTCTCAATTCCCAATTATCATTTCCCTCAGCGACTGTTCCCAATGCGGAATTTCAATACCGTATGTCTCCTTAATCTTCGTCTTGTCCAACACGGAGTATGCAGGACGGTTTGCCGGGGTGGGGTATTCTTTGGTGTGTAGTGGTTTCACCTTACAGTCTATGCCGCTCATGCGGTGTATCGCAATGGCGAAGTCGAACCACGAGCAGACGCCCTCGTCGGTGAAGTGGTATGTTCCGGGCTTTATACCTTTTTCTATTATATTAAATATGGCGACAGCCAGGTCGCGAGCGTATGTCGGTGTTCCTATCTGGTCGAAGATGACGCCTAACTCCTGTCTCTCCTTTCCGAGTCGTTGCATGGTCTTCACGAAGTTATTGCCGAAGCGTGAGTACAGCCATGCGGTACGTATTATTAGAGCCTTGCGACAGAACTTCTGCACTCCTAACTCGCCGGCGAGTTTCGTAGAACCGTAAACCGTGTCCGGACTTGGAACGGCGTCCTCGCGGTAAGGTGTGTGTGCCTTGCCGTCAAAGACGTAGTCTGTGGAAATCTGTATTATCCATCCGTCACGCTTCTCTATGGCGGCAGCAAGGTAAGCCGGTGCTATGGTGTTCAGCGTCGTTGCCTTCTCCTTGTCCTCTTCAGCCTTGTCAACAGCGGTATATGCGGCACAGTTTATTATGCCGTCAATGGCATGCTGCGCAACATACTGCTCTACAGCCAGTTGGTTGGTAATGTCCAGTTCCTCAACGTCGGTGTTAAAGAACGTGTACTCACTATGCTCTTTCTCAAGCAGTCTTATCTCATTTCCCAGTTGACCGTTACAGCCTGTTACTAAAATGTTCATAGTACTATTCGAATTTAAGTTCTCCGTTTTTATCTTTTTTATAGTAGTCAGACAACATACCGAGCAACGTGGATATTTCTTTTATTGCGTGTTGTGTGTCTGGCGATATCTCTTTCTTCTGTAGTTTCAGCATCATAGTGCCATAGAGCGCATTGAAACACGTCTCTATCTCCGATGTCTTTTTCTGTTCTGACTTTTCTTTGTTTCTCAGCTCCACGATGTAGGGCAGCACCCTGTAGTATTCGCTATTATAGAACGGGAACTTTCCACTGTCGAGCAGTTGGTTGTGCAGTTCCTCGAGCTGTTGTAGTACGATGCGGTTTATCTGCAGATGGCCTCCGGCTCTCACACCTTCCTGGTTCATCATCTTTACCAGATTACCATACCAGTCGGTCATTTCTTCTTTCTGTTCGTCGGTGTATTCAAACTGGTTTATATACTCTCTTCTGATGCGTGTTAGTGAGCAGTCATAGGCGCGTATGATGTCCTCAACCTGCCACATGTAGAGCAGGAACTCTGCTATATTGTTCTTTCTGAGTTGCTGTGATACGTACATCTTTTAGAATCTGTAGAGGTTTGTTACTGTTCCGAGCAGCATGATTATGGAACAGAATATGACGATAACACCTATAACTTGGTTAATGAGTCGTATTCCTAAGTCGTCGAACTTCACCTTAATCTTATCCACGAGCCACGTCAGTCCGTACCACCATGCCAACGCTCCCGCCACGATGCTTAAAAATCCAACGAACATCTCGAAAGGGTGGTTGGGCAGCACGAAGGCAAACTGTGCGAACAGCGCCATAAAAAGGAAGATAATAAGTGGGTTCGAGAACGTCACAAGGAAAGCCGTAAAACAGTTGTGCAACAGTGTTCCCTTCTTCTGTCCCGACTTGTGCATGTTCTTCGTGGGGTCACTCCTATAGGTGAACCACCCGAAGCCCAGAAGCATCAGCGAACCAATGATCTGTAGGTAGAAACGGTTGCGGTCAACGTTAATAAAATCCATGACGAATGCCATTCCGAAGCCCGTCACTCCCGCATAGAAAATATCGCTTATTGCTGCTCCTATTCCTGTTACTAAACCATACCATCTACCCTTGTTGAGCGTTCTCTGAACACACAGAACACCAACAGGACCCATCGGCGCTGAAGCTATCATTCCGATAAGCATTCCCTTGAATATGAAATCAAGGATATTTATAGGTACATGAAACGGCATATCGTTTGCAAAAATACTAATTATTTTAATATCATGCAAAAAATGCTCCCAAAAGTTTTGCTTATGTGCCATAAAATAATTACTTTTGCCCATCAAGAAAAAAGTTTAACAAAAATAACAGCAATAATTATGAATGCTCAGACAACTAATAAACCTTATGTTATAGGTTTGGACTTAGGCGGAACAAATTCTGTTTTCGGTATCGTTGATGCCCGTGGCGAAATCAAGGCCACCACAGCCATAAAGACCCAGGGTTTCGACAAGGTTGAGGACTACGTAGATGCCTGCGTTGAGGCTCTCCAGGTTATCATCGACGAGGTTGGCGGCATAGACCTCATCAAGGCTATGGGCATAGGAGCCCCCAACGGGAACTACTACAAGGGAACCATTGAGTTTGCTCCCAATCTCCAGTGGGCTCACGACAGTATCGTGCCGCTGGCACAGCTCTTCAGCGAGCGCCTTAACAACATCCCCGTGGGACTTACCAACGACGCTAATGCCGCTGCTGTCGGCGAGATGACCTATGGCGTTGCACGCGGTATGAAGAACTTCATTGTACTGACCCTCGGTACGGGTGTAGGCTCAGGCATCGTCATTAATGGACAGCTGGTATATGGCAGCGACGGTTTCGCCGGCGAGCTGGGTCACGTCACCATGCGTCGCGAGAACGGACGTCTCTGCGGCTGCGGACGTAAGGGCTGTCTTGAGGCATACTGCTCGGCAACAGGTGTGGCACGCTCTGCCCGCGAACTTCTCGAGAAGACCGACGAGCCCTCTATGCTCCGCGAACTGGACCTCGAGAAGATAACCTCTCTCGACGTCTCCATAGCTGCCGGCAAGGGCGACGAACTGGCAAAGAAGATTTACGACTTCACGGGTACTATGCTCGGCGAGGCTTGTGCCGACTTTGCTGCCTTCGCAAGTCCCGAGGCATTCATCTTCTTCGGAGGAATGACAAAGGCTGGCGACCTCATCATGGAACCTATCAAGAAGAGCTACGACGAGCACGTCATGCCTATATTCAAGGGTAAGGCTCAGTTCCTCGTTTCTGGTCTCGACGGCTCCAGCGCTGCCGTCCTTGGTGCAAGTGCTTTAGGTTGGGAACTCTGATGAAACAGGAAGACGACATACGCCGTGCGGTAGAGACAATGCGTAAGGGTGGGGTAATTCTTTATCCCACCGATACCGTATGGGGAATAGGGTGCGACGCCACCAATGCAGAGGCTGTCGCCAAGGTGTATAAGATAAAACAACGCGACGACTCCAAGGCGCTGATATGTCTTGTTGACAGCGATGCCCGGCTTCAGCGCTATGTCCGCGACGTTCCCGAAGTGGCGTGGGACCTTATGGAAGTGGCAGTGAACCCTACGACGGTAATCCTCGACAACGCCACGAACCTTGCCGAGAACCTTATTGCCGAGGACGGCAGCATAGCTATGCGCATAACACGCGAACCGTTCTCCAAGGAACTGTGCTACCGCTTCCAGAAACCTATAGTCTCTACAAGTGCGAACATCAGCGGAGAACCGGCGGCGCAGAACTTCTGCGACATAGACCAGAGACTTCTGGACAGTGTCGATTACGTATGCTGGTCGCGCCGACAGGAACATAAACCCCATAAGCCGTCAAGTATCATCAGGCTGACGAAGAACGGCGAAGTAACGATAATAAGGCAATAGGCATCTTGATAATACGTACAGACGACTTATATCTTAAGGCTACCAAGTGGCGCGAGAAATATATCGGCGACAAGCAGTTTGTCTTGTTGCTTGCCGTCTTCGTGGGTTTCTTTGCCGCCGTTGCCGCCTTCGCACTCCATTGGATAATCCGGCAGATTCAGGCGCTCCTTACGGCGGGTTTCTCCGTCGATAACGCCAACTGGCTGTACCTTGTATATCCCGTCATAGGTATCTATCTGACGTCGCTCTTTATAAAGTACATCGTGAAGGACAACATTTCGCACGGTATCACGCGCATCCTTTACGCCATTTCGTCAAAGCGCAGCCGTTTGAAAGCCCACAACATGTGGAGCTCCGTCATAGCGTCGGCAATAACCATCGGCTTCGGAGGTTCCGTGGGTGCCGAGGCTCCTATCGTGCTTACCGGCTCCGCCATAGGCAGCAATCTGGGTAAGGCGTTCAAGATGGACAACCGCACGCTGATGCTTCTCGTAGGCTGTGGCGCCGCCGCTGCCATTGCGGGTATCTTCAAAGCCCCCATCGCCGGACTGGTGTTTACCCTCGAGGTGCTTATGATAGACCTTACTATGGCGTCGCTGCTGCCTATCCTTGTCAGTGCCGTCACGGCAGTACTCTTCAGCTATCTCTTCACCGGCTCCGACTCGCTGTTCCACTTCACCATGAGTCACGGCTGGATGATAGAACGTACGCCGGCATATATCCTTCTTGGGGTCTTTGGCGGTCTTATAAGCCTTTACTTCATACGCACCATGAACTTCTGCGAGGGCATCTTCTCCCGTCTGCACCACTCTTACCAGCGGCTCCTTCTGGGAGGCATTGTCCTTAGCACGCTCATCTTCCTCTTCCCGGCACTCTACGGCGAAGGGTACTCCAGCATCAACATCCTTCTTGGCGGAAAGACCGAAGCCGACTGGTCTGAAGTTATGAACAACTCCATCTTCGCCGGCAACGGCAAGTGGCTCGTCATCTACATCTTCTTCGTCCTTGCCACCAAGGTCTTCGCCACTTCGGCGACAAACGGCGGCGGAGGCTGCGGCGGTACTTTCGCGCCCTCGCTGTTCATAGGCGCTTTGGGAGGCTTCTTCTTCGCCCGCGTGTGGAATATGGAACAGATAGGCATCTATATTCCCGAGAAGAACTTCACCATGCTGGGAATGGCAGCGGTGATGGCGGGTGTCATGCACGCCCCGCTGACGGGTGTGTTCCTTATTGCCGAACTTACTGGCGGCTACGCTATGTTCATACCACTCATGGTGGTTAGCATATGCGCGTACCTTACTATAATAATTTTTGAACCTCACAGCATTTACGGCATGCGTCTTGCCCGCGAGGGAAAACTTATAACCCACCATACGGACCACGCCGCACTGACGCTTATGAGTCTTGAGAGTGTCATCGATACGGAGTTTATCTTCGTCACCCCCGACATGTCCCTGCAACGCCTTGTCCACGCCATAAGCCGCAGCAAGATGTCGGTACTCCCGGTGCTCGACGCGGCATGCAGACTTCGCGGCGAGGTACATATAGACAACATTCGCAACATAATGTTCCGCACCGAACTGTATAACCACTTCAAGGTGTCGCAGCTCATGGTTCAGCCGGCAGCGAAGCTCAGCGTCAACGACTCCGTGGAGGAGGTAATGAGAATGTTCGAACAAACCAAGGCGACCATGCTCCCCGTAGAGGATAACGACGGAGCACTTGTAGGCTATATCACACAGTCGCGACTATACTCGCAGTACCGCCAGATGGTTGCCGACATGAGCGCGGAATAGACTCTTCACTCTTAACTGAAAAATTATGGAAAAGAAAGACTTAAGAATAGTATTCATGGGTACGCCGGAGTTTGCCGTAGGCACTCTGAGCCGCCTTGTAGAAGACGGCTACAACGTAGTTGCCGTAGTAACACAACCCGACAAGCCCGTAGGACGTCATCATGAGACACTACAGCCTTCGCAGGTAAAGACCTATGCCTTGGAACACAATATCCCCGTGTTGCAGCCAGTGAAGATGAAGGACCCCGAATTTGTGGAGCAGCTGCAGTCCTTCCGTGCCGACCTGCAGGTGGTGGTAGCCTTCCGCATGCTCCCCGAAGTGGTGTGGGCAATGCCGTGCTACGGCACCTTCAACGTGCACGCCGCTCTGCTGCCGAAATACCGCGGCGCGGCACCCATCAACTGGGCTGTCATCAACGGCGAGAAAGAAACTGGCGTTACCACTTTCTTCCTTGATCACGACATCGATACGGGACGTGTCATCATGCAAGAACATTTCCCAATAGCCGATGACTATAATGTAGAAGATGTATATGACGGACTGATGACCCTCGGCGCCGATATTGCCGTTAAGACTATAGACCTTATACTTGACGGTGACGGTAGGGTAGAGAGCACGTCGCAGGAACAGATGACTCCCGAAGGCGAACTGCCCTTGGCTCCGAAAATCTTCAAGGACACATGCCGCATAGACTGGCAGCAGTCCGCAAAACGCGTTTACGACTTCGTACGCGGACTAAGTCCGTACCCCGGAGCGTGGACAACACTCGTGGCACCTGACGCTAAGGTGACTGAGCTGAAAGTCTATAAGACTGCCAAGACCACACGTCCCGCCAACGACGCACCGGGCACCATTGACATAGACGGCGGTGCTCTTTACGTCAACACCGCCGACACCCAACTGCAGCTCCTCGAACTGCAACTCAGCGGCAAGCGACGTATGGCAGCCCACGACTTCCTAAACGGCTACCGCCAACTCTCAGAGTGCAGGGTTGAGTAACACGATAAGGAATGCGACCAAGGAAAGTTGTTTTAGCGATAGATTCTTTTAAAGGTTGCTTGACGTCTGTTGAGACTAATCGGGCAGCGGCAGACGGCGTGTTACGCACTTGTCCGGACGCAGAGATTGTGCAAGTACCTGTCAGCGATAGCGGCGAAGGATTTGTTGACGCTTTTCATGCTGCAATAGGTGGCAAGATACGTGAAATAATTGTTTACGACCCGTTGATGCGTCCCGTAACAGCTCGGTATTTGTTACGTGACGAAGAGGCGGTGATAGAAAGTTCGCAGGCTTGCGGACTGACGTTGTTGACGCAAGAAGAGCGAAATCCGCTGGTGACTACGAGCTACGGTACTGGTCAGCTGGTGGCCGATGCTGTTCAATGGGGAGCAAGACATATCATCGTGGGACTTGGAGGTAGTGCTACCAGCGATGCCGGCACAGGAATGCTCAAGGCGCTTATCGATGCGTGGACAAAGCAGGGCACATTTGATGATATCAAAGAACTCCGTGATGTACGTTTCACCATCGCCTCCGATGTCAAAAATCCTTTGTGTGGCATGAATGGCGCAGCCAGAGTCTTTGCCCCGCAGAAAGGTGCCACATCCGCTATGGTGCAACACCTTGATGAGCGAGCCAGGAAGTTTGCCAAACTCTCTGCCAAACATTTCGGCTATGACCGTTCAGAGAAAGTGGGTGCTGGTGCTGCCGGAGGATTGGGTTATGCTTTTCTACAATACCTCAACGCTAAATGTCGGTCAGGTATTGAACTATTGATCGATACCATTAACTTCGATGAAATCGTAAAGAATGCTGACCTCGTTATCACTGGCGAAGGCTCTGCCGACAGACAAACGTTGATGGGTAAGTTACCAATGGGAATCCTGAAACATTCCCGTAATGTCCCCGTCTGTCTTTTAGCGGGTAGAATTAGCGACCACGAACAGTTTCTGAAGGCAGGCTTTGCCAGTGTGGAGTGCATTAACCCACCAATCATATCCTTTGAGGAGGCTATGCGTCCTGGCGTCGCCAAGCAGAATATCAGCAATACTGTTGCGAAATTTTTTTAATAGTTTTCTTCACGCTTCAACAGGGTAAAAATTAAATTTTTCTGCATTAGCTGCTTAAAAATTTGGTGATATTGGGGAATTCTTTGTACCTTTGTCGCTGAATTTTATAACTTTAATGAAAAATATACTATGAGTAAAGTACCAACTCCACACATCGGTGCTCAGTATGGTGAAATAGCTGAGACCGTAATTATGGCGGGCGATCCGCTGAGAGTGCAATTTATGGCAGACCACTTCCTTGAGAATCCTGTTCAGTTTAATAGCGTAAGAAACATGCTCGGTTTCACGGGAACATATAAAGGAAAGCGCGTAAGTGTCATGGGTCACGGAATGGGTATTCCTTCCATCGGTATTTATACCTACGAGCTGTTTAACTTCTACGGTGTTAAGACCATCATTCGCGTAGGTTCTGCCGGTTCTATCAGCAAGGACCTTGGCGTAGGCGACCTTGTTATTGCGCTTGGTTCGTGCACTAATTCCAACTACGCTTGTCAGTACGAATTGCCAGGAACATTTGCTCCTATTGCTGATTTCGACTTGGTACGCGGTGCTGCCGATGCCTGTGAACGTTTAGGATATAAATATAAGGTGGGCAATGTGTTCTCCTCGGATACGTTCTATACGGAGAACGCTCATAACGACAAGTGGATGAACATGGGAGTGCTGGCGGTAGAGATGGAAGCTCCGTCGCTCTACATGAATGCTGCGCGCTCAGGAAATCGTGCTTTGGTTATCTGCACCATATCGGACAATATCCTTACCGGTGAGGTGACGACTGCCGAGGAGCGTCAGACGTCGTTCACACACATGATGGAAGTGGCTTTCTCGCTTGTTTAAGCGAGTTAGCCCTCCAGCAGTTGTTTTATTTCTGCATCGGTCTTCGTAAGCTTTGCCTTACAGGACTTTATAATGCGCTGCGCCTCCTTAAGTTGCTCAGTTAATTGGTCAATGTCGAGGTCGCCGCGCTCTATTTGTTGTACTATCTGCTCAAGGCGTTTTACTTCTTCTTCGTACTTCATTTTTATTATTGTTTTTTCAGTTTTACAATACTTTTGACTTAATAGTGCCTTTCTCGAGCCGTGTGGTTATCTCGTCGCCAGGCTTCACGTCGGCAGGGTCGCGTAGTGCCTTACCGTTGACGAGTGTTATGCTGTAACCGCGCTGAAGCAGGAGTGTGGGGTCAAGACTCGTCGCGCGCTGCTCAAGGAGCTGCAGACGGTGTAGCTCGCGTTGCATCCTACTGTTGATGGCGGGTTGAAGTCGTGAATAGAGACTGTCAAGTCGTGCCTCCTGACGCACGGCATAGAGCGAGAAAAGTCGCGATATGGTTTCCTGGGCTGTTATCAGAAAGTCGTTTATCTGACATAGATGGTCTATGAGGAAGGCAGCCACAGCGGTAGGAGTCTTCACGCTGGTGTGGGAAACGAGGTCGAGTACGCTCTCGTCGCGCTCGTGTCCGATGCCCGTAATTATCGGCAGAGGGAAGTTTGCCACGTTCTCTGCCAGCAGTAGGGTGTCGAAACCAGAGAGGTCAGTGGTGGCTCCTCCACCGCGAATGATGACGACGCAGTCGAAATTGGGTGACGAGTTTACCTTGTTGAGGGCGTTTATAATGCTCGGCTCCACATTGTCTCCCTGCATGGTGGCAGGGAAGAGAGTAGTCTCGAAACGGAAACCGTAATCGTTGTTCGTGAGTTGGTTTACGAAATCGCCGTAACCTGCTGCGTTAGCGCTACTTATGACGGCTATGCGCTGACAGAATACTGGCAGTGTAAGCGACTTCTGCAGGTCATAGACACCCTCTTCTTTCAGTTGTCTTATTATCTCCTGCCGACGCCGCGCCATATCGCCAAGAGTGAACGTAGGGTCTATGTCGGTAACGATCCACGAGAACCCGTAAGCCTCGTGGAACTGCGGATAGACCTTCAGTAGGACCTTCATTCCCGGACTCAAGGGCTGTCCAGTAACACGCTCGAAATGTGGTCTGATGAGAGTCCAAGAACTTTGCCAGCATCTTGCCGAGGCACGCGCTATTGGAGTGCGCGAGGCGTAGGTGCGTGAGGGCGTAACGGAACGTGAGTCGGAGTTCGTGTCCGAGGGAAACTCTACCAGTTCCATGTAGCAGTGTCCCCGTACTTCACGTACCTCTGCGAGTTCTGCCTCCACCCAGTATTCGTCATAGAGTGTTTCTTCTATTACCTCGCGTACAAGTTGATTAAGTTCGTATAGTGTCATTTTGTTGCTGTGCGATATGCTTTCCAGAAGTTAGGTATGCCGTAGCCCATGATATTGTCAGGATGCTCCGCCTGACTGCCGCTACTTCTTATCAGACTTATTAGTTCTGCGACGGTAAGTTTCGGCAGCGCCTGCCACAGACATGCTGCCAGTCCTGCCACCTGGGGAGCGGCGAACGACGTACCGACGTTCTTTGACACCGTTCCTCTGCCGGTGATGACACTTGCCGGCGAGCCCAGTGCCATGACATCAGGCTTTATACGTCCGTCGGCGGTAGGTCCTATGCTGCTGAATGCCGCATTCATGCCGTCGGCACTTATAGCTCCGACGGTAAGGATGTTCTCTGCGTCTGAAGGGAAGTTTATGCGCTTCCATTGTCCCATGCCCTCGTTGCCTACGCTGTTGACAAGCAGTATGCCCTTGTTTGCCAGCATCGACGCCGTGTTAGAGATCAGCGCCGAATGTCCGTCCTGATCCCGGTAGTGGTAGTTCGTATGTCGCTCGTCAAAACGGTAGTAGCCTACCGACGAGTTTATGACGTCAACGCCAACGGAGTCGGCAAACTCTGCCGCTGCCGCCCAAAAGTCCTCTTCTGCTGACGACTCCGTTCTGGTGTCTTCGCAGCGTAGCAGCCAGTATTGCGCATCAGGAGCAGCACCGATGAAGTGCTCCGGCTCGTCCGTAGCTATGGTAGAGAACACCATCGTCCCATGGTCTGTTTCGCGGAAGATGTTATCCGACTTGGGAAAGACGAAGTCTGCCGTGCCGAGAATCTTGACCCTCTTCATTGACGGTATGGCGTCAACATTCATAAATCCGCCGTCCATGATGGCTATCGTCATGCCCTTTCCTCGGAACCCGCGACGGTGCAGACGTATGCCGCCAAGCATATCCAGCTGCTGTGCGGTAACGCCGTATTCCGACGTCGATATGGTGTCCCAGCGTGTAAACTCCTTGTGGTAGTTCATGCGCGGCGGTCTTGCCGTCAGCGAGTCGGGGGCAGTAAAAACATATTTTGTATCCTTGACGAAAGGCAGCCGCTGAGCCTTCTTTATGGCGTCGTTACGTCGTGAGCGCACCAGAACGGTGTTGTTCCACTTGCTCTTGGATATTACGCTGACCCCCGTCTGCGCTATCTGTTCAAGATATTGCTGCGGGATAGGTAGGTCTGTAGAGTCAACCGCCAGATGTTGCTTCTCGCGGCGCCATATAGCCTTCTGCGAGAGGTATTCCTCCGGACGGTCAAGCGAGAACGGTGTACCCCCCTTGTCGCTTAGCGTAAGACGGTAGAAGGCACACTTGCCGTTAGGATTCTTCACCTTCTCCACGTTCCCGGCGCGGGATGTCGTCGCGAAAGCCAATGCTATGATTAGAATTACTATTGTCTTTGTCTTCATAAGTTGTAGTCAACGGATGTGCAAAGGTACAAATAAATTGAGAATTGAGAATTGAGAATTGAGTTTTTTTGTAATCATATCATTTATTTCATAAATATTTTGTAATTTTGCACCCATAATGAACAGTAAGAAACAAGCAACGTTAGAATTAGGCACGAAACCTGTTGGTAGGCTGTTGTGGCAGTATGCCGCTCCGGCGATAGTAGCGATGACGGCTTCGAGCCTTTATAACATAATAGACCGTGCTTTCATAGGACAGATAGTGGGAGCCGACGCCATTGCCGGTCTCGGCATTACATTCCCCTTCATGAACCTCAGCGCAGCCTTCGGTGCCGCTGTGGGTGTGGGCGCTTCTACATGTATCTCTGTGAAACTTGGACAGAAAGACTACAAGACGGCAGAAGAACTGCTGGGAAATACTGTGACGCTGAATCTTATCGTGGGTTTCCTGTTTATGGTTGTCTGTATGTTGTTCCTTGACTCCATACTCCGTTTCTTCGGCGCCAGCGAGGTGACGTTGCCCTATGCCCGCGAGTTTATGGAGGTGATACTGCTGGGCAATATGATTACCCACATGTATTTCGGAATGAATGCTGTCCTTCGTGCGGCGGGAAAGCCTCGTCACGCTATGTATGCCACGTTGTTCACCGTAGCGTGTAACATAGTCCTCGTGATAACTTTCGTGTGGCTATTCCGCTGGGGAATACGTGGTGCCGCGATGGCTACCATAACGTCGCAGACTCTCGCCCTCTGCTGGCAGCTATGGATATTCTCGGACAAGGAAGAGATAATACACCTGAAGAGTGGCATATACAAGTTGAAAGCAGTACTGGTGAGAAACATCATTGCCATAGGTATCTCGCCCTTCCTGATGAACGTGGCTGCGTGTATCATTGTCATCTTCATGAACAACCAACTGGTGCGCTACGGCGGCGATATGGACGTGGCGTCATACTCCATTTCGAACTCCATAGCCATGATGTTCGTAATGTTCGTGATGGGCGTGAACCAGGGAATGCAACCCATAGCAGGATATAACTATGGTGCCGAGAACTACGACCGACTGATGAAGGTGCTGAACATTTCGATGATGGCTGCAACGGCTATCATGCTGACGGGATGGCTCATAGCAATGTTCCTGCCGTACTACTGCGCACGAATATTCACTACCGACCATACACTCATAGAACTGTCGATATTCGCAATAAGAGTGAATATGCTGGTGTTCCCGGTAATAGGATTCCAGATGGTCATCACAAACTTCTTCCAATGCATAGGAAAGGTAAAGATAAGCATTTTCCTGTCGCTTTCGCGTCAGTTGCTACTACTACTACCACTACTCGTGGTGCTGCCGCTGATATGGGGCATTGACGGAGTGTGGGCAGCACTTCCTGCGTCGGACGCTACTGCCGCTTTGATGGCAGCCATAGTCATGATGAGTTACATGAATAAACTGAAGAGAAAAAAAGAGTTCGGATGAAGAAGATAGGTCTGATAAGCGACACCCACTCCTTCTGGGACGAGAAGTACCTGCAGTACTTTGAGCCGTGCGACGAGATATGGCACGCCGGAGATATCGGCTCGTTGGAGGTTGCGGAGAGGCTTGCCGCCTTCCGTCCGCTGCGTGCCGTCTGCGGCAACTGCGACGGTGGCGACCTCAGACTGATGTATCCCGAGGTGCTCAGGTGGAGGTGCGAGGACGTCGATGTGCTGATGAAACACATAGGCGGTTATCCCGGTAACTACGACTACTCAATACGAGGAAAGATATATGCCAATCCGCCACAGCTGTTTATAGCAGGACACTCGCACATACTAAAGGTGAAGTACGACAAGACTCTTAACCTGCTGCATATAAACCCCGGTGCTGCGGGACTTCAGGGGTGGCACAAGGAGAGAACGCTTGTAAGATTAACCATCGAAGGCAATAAATTCACCGATTGTGAAGTTATTACATTAGGAAGATAAACAAATAAATATATATATGAAACGAACTATTGTCATTACCGGTGGCGCAGGCTTTATTGGAAGCCACGTGGTGCGCCTTTTCGTGAACAAGTATCCCGAGTATCACATCATCAACCTCG
>CAMUVE010000050.1:0-15200 GCA_947163985.1 uncultured Prevotella sp. | reverse complement strand
TTCGGTGATTTGTGGCGATTTTGTTCGGTGATTTGTGGCGATTTTGTTCGGTGATTTGTGGCAGTTTGGTTCGGTCGAAGCATTTTTCTACTATAATTATTTGGAAGTGTGTCTATCTTTAGTTACCTTTGCACTAATGAATAAACGGCTGTAGGAGGTATAAGATGGGATATTTAAAGTATAAAGGCTATACTGGTAGTGTAGAATATAGCGAAGAGGACAAGTGCTTGTTTGGAAAAGTTCAAGGTATGATGAAAGACAATATCACTTACGAGGGTGATACTGTTGAAGAACTGACGGATGATTTTCATGGAGCTATGGACGACTATCTGCAAATGTGTGAAGAGAAGGGTATCTCTCCAAGAAAGCCTTACAGCGGAGTATTAAATGTAAGACTAAGTCCCGAGATACACAGCGGAGCAGCGATGGCTGCAAGCAGAGAAGGCATAACAATAAATGCATTTATTAGAAATGCTGTGGCAAAGGCATTAGGAATGGTGCTGTAATATTGTTTCAAGGAAAAACAAACATCATGGGAAAAGGAAAGCTGGCGAAGTTCGCCGATATGGAGAGTTATGAGAATGTGTTTCAGTATCCGTTCTCGGTAATCGAGCAGGTGCCGTTCGAGATGAAGGGACACTGGAGGGAGCAGTTCTTCCACAACGATAATCCTATAGTGCTGGAGTTAGGCTGCGGCAAGGGTGAATATGCTGTGGGGCTGGCGAAACAGCATCCCGACATGAACTTCATCGGAGTAGATATTAAGGGTGCACGAATGTGGACGGGTGCCACACAAGCTATAAAGGAGGGGATAAAGAACGTTGCATTCCTTCGCACAAACATAGAGATAATAGACCATTTCTTCGACAAGGACGAAGTGCAGGAGATATGGCTCACCTTCAGCGACCCACAGATGAAGAACCCGAGAAAACGACTGACATCGACATTCTTCATGGAACGCTACAGACGGTTCCTCGTTGACGGCGGCACGATACACCTGAAGACGGACTCGAACTTCCTCTTTACATATACTAAATACATGGTGGAGAACAACCAACTGCCTGTAGAGGTGCAGACGGAAGACCTATATAACGACGCGAAGGTGCAGGAGGCTACGGAACAGGTGCGACGCATACAGACATACTACGAGCAGATGTGGCTCGACAGAGGACTGAACATACGCTACATGCGGTTCCACCTACCTCAGAGCGGCACGTTGGAAGAGCCTGACGTAGAGATAGAACTTGACAATTACCGCTCTTATCATCGACCCAAACGCAGCGGTTTGGAAAGAAGTAAATGATTAAGTAACCCTTGACAAGCATCCTCGATGAGGTCGAGGGCAAACTCAAAATCGCGTGCCTGACCATAATAAGGGTCGGGCACTGTTGTTTGTCCCGGGTGGCGCTCAAGATAGTCGGCAAGACAGAGAATCTTCTTCGCTGCCTCGTGTGAGGGCGCTATGCGACGAAGGTCGTAGATATTCTCCTCGTCCATTCCTATGATATAGTCGAAGCGGTCGAAGTCGGCAGACTTCACCTGACGCGCCCTGTGGTCGAAGTTATACCCTCTGCGTGCTCCACACTCCCGCATACGGCGGTCGGGCAGCTGACCTTCGTGCCAGGAACCGATACCTGCAGAGTCGATGAAGAATTCGTGACTCTGGGAATCGAGGTTTGAAACGAGGTGCTTCATAACACCGTCGGCAGCGGGTGAACGACAGATGTTACCCAAGCATACAAATAGAATTTTTATCTTCATATCATGGAATTTGTTTGCAAATATACGAAAATACTTGTACTTTTGCAAACAAAACGTTTACAACTATGCCTACAGAATACATGATACGCTTATTGATAGCTGCCGTTTTGGGTGCTATCATCGGTCTTGACAGAGAGTACAGAACGAAGGCGGCTGGTTTCCGCACCCACTTCCTCGTGGCGTTAGGTAGTGCCCTGTTTATGATAGTCTCGGTACACGGGTTCGACGACTTGCCGAAGGACCAGATGACGCTACGTATGGACCCCGCCCGTATTGCTGCTCAGGTGGTGACGGGTATCGGTTTCATTGGTGCCGGAACGATAATCTTCCAGAAGAATATGGTGAAGGGACTGACCACAGCAGCAGGCTTGTGGGTAACGGCAGCGATAGGTCTGGCGTGTGGTGTAGGAATGTATTGGCTGGCAGCAATGACAACAGTCCTCGTGCTGATTTGTTATGAGGGCTTTAACATGATTCTCAGAAAACTACGAAATAAAGGAAACGAAGAGAGCGAGGAATAATCCCCGCTCTCTTTATTTGCTATTTACTATTAATTATTCTTCTACTACAACAACTACCTCTTCTTCTTCGAGAGTCTCTTTAGCAAAGCGCTTCAGGTAGAGCTCGCGATAGATTACCGCGTTAGCACCGAGGCAGAAAGGTATAGAGCAGATGATGATAGCCAGAGTGCATAAAGTGTCAAGAATTTCAGCAATCTCTCCTAAGAGTCCTGCTATCCAGAAGAGCACACCCAATGCTACCATTATGCACAGTATAATTCCGAAGATAGTCCACTTATATCCCATTGTTGCTTCGTTACTCAGTTTCATAGCCTCCGTCGGCGACTTGTCAAAGTCAACGAGTATATAGACAGCCAGTGTCATAGATAAGTTGATAACGATACCCGGGATAAACATAAACAGGAATCCTACAAAGGTCACCATGCATATAAAACCCTGTAGCAGGAAGTAGGCACTGAAGTCGTGACGGTACTTCTCGTCGAAGATGAACAGTGGTGAGATAACCTTTCCTGAGGCGAGCTTTCCGGGAATGCTCTGCATAGCGATAGTCGTTCCTACGTTGATGTAGGGAATCCATATCGTCAGGATGTACAACGCTGCCGCTCCTATTAGCGACGGAAGGTTCTTCAAACCAATCAGGATAGCCTCCTGAATGGTTGGGATCACTTTAAGATTAGCTTTTTCCATAATAATAGTTATTTAGTTGGTAAAAAAAGTAATCATAATTGGCTTTCCCCGTGGGCGCCGAACTACGTTTATCAATTCCAAATTCTCAATTACTCAATCACCACCGTAGTCCATCCGTGCTTGTCCTCAATCTCGCCGTACTGGATGCCACGCAGGGTGTCGAACAGTTTCTTTGAGATGGGTCCCGGCTTGTCACCGAAGGAATAGCGCTTGCCTGTGTCGAGGTCGTCGATGTACGATATAGGACTGATGACAGCTGCTGTTCCGCAAGCTCCTGCCTCCTCGAATGTCTCCAACTCTTCCTCGGGGATAGGACGACGCTCCACCTTCATTCCGAGGTCCTCGGCTACCTGCATTAACGACTTGTTAGTGATAGAGGGTAGGATAGAGGTAGATTTCGGTGTGACGTAGGTGTTGTCCTTGATGCCGAAGAAGTTGGCAGCACCACACTCGTCAATATATTTCTTCTCCTTAGCGTCAAGATAGAACTCGCAGGCGTAGCCCTTCTCGTGTGCAAGGTTGTTGGCAAACAGCGATGCAGCGTAGTTTCCGCCCACCTTGTACTTACCTGTTCCGAGAGGTGCCGAACGGTCGTAGTCTCGAATGATGACGTAAGGATTAGAAGAGAAACCACCCTTGAAGTATGGTCCTACAGGAGTCACGAAGATAAGGAAGCAGTACTCCTTAGCAGGATGTACACCAACCTGTGCGCTGGTACCTATGAGCAGCGGACGGATATACAGTGTAGCACCACTCTCGTATGTCGGAATATATTCCTGGTTGAGGCGCACAACCTTCTTTACCATATCAATGAATAGTTCCGTAGGAACCTCAGGCATGAGGATTCCGCGACAGGTGCTCTGCAGACGTGCTGCATTCTCGTCAACGCGGAACACGCGCACCTTGCCGTCGGGACAGCGGTAAGCCTTGAGTCCTTCGAAAGCCTCCTGACCATAGTGCAACGAAGTTGCAGCCATATGCAGTTTCAGGTATTCGTCGGAGCATACTTCCACTTCGCCCCATTTGCCATCACGATAATAACAACGTACATTGTAGTCGGTTTTCATATAACCGAAAGAGAGGTTTGCCCAATCAATATTTTTCATACAGTCTTATAGTTAAATGTTATAACTTGAATGCAAAAGTAGAAAAAAATAAACATACTGACAAGAAAAATAAAAAAAAATGCTAACTTTGCACCCTCAAAGGTAGATTAGTAATGAGGTACGCAGTAATAGCGGCAGGAGAAGGAAGCCGTTTAGCAAGCGAAGGGATAAGCAAACCAAAACCACTTGTGCGACTTGGCAATGAAATGCTCATAGACCGTCTTATCCGTATTTTTATGGACAACGGTGCTGAGGAGATTGTTGTAATCTGTAATGACAAGACAGCGCAGGTGGCAGGTCATCTTGTGGACTTGCAGCGCGACGGTCTTAACGGTCGTCCTGTGCCCTTGCGTTTCCTCGTCAAGAGCACGCCGAGTTCTATGCACAGCCTCTTTGAGATTAGTCAGTTCCTCGAGGGATCGCCCTTCATCCTCACTACCGTAGATACTGTCTTCAGCGAACAGGAGTTCCGTCGTTATGTCGATGAGGTGCGTTCAGTACGTGACGGTGAAGGCGTTATGGCTGTCACCGACTATGTTGATGACGAGAGTCCGCTATACGTGGAAACCGACAACATGATGAACATCCGCGGGTTCCACGATGAGCCTAATCGTCAGCCGCTAATCTCTGCAGGCATCTACGGACTGCCCTCAAAGGCTCTCGACACACTCCGCCGCTGTGTGGAACGCGGTGAGAGCAGGATGCGCAACTTCCAACGGGCACTCATTACCGACGGCTTCCGTCTGCGTGCCCATAAACTGGGAAAGGTTGTCGATGTGGATCATGCCGGCGACATCGTAAAGGCTGGCGAGCTATTAGGTCTTGATGCCTTGCTCGTGAAGCGCGATGCCCAGTTCTCACCAGGCTCGGAGGATAAAGACCTGAGAATACTCAAGACGGTAGCAAAGAATCTGGAGTTGCGAGGCTACAAAACAACAATAGTAGAGGAAAGGGAACTGTCGATGACGGCACACCCTACATTAATATTCTCTATGGCACGTAGTCAGCGAGCTCTCGACATACTGAAAAAAGCTCCCTGTCCTGTGGTCAACAGTCCCGAGTCGGTGGAGATATGTAACAGTCGCATAGCTGTCGATAGACTGATGCGTGAAAACAACATCCCCTGTGCTCCGCTGGAGTCAGACAGCGGCTACTGGATAAAGAGCGACCGGGGACACGAAATGGAGTTCGTGAAAGAAAAACTCGGAGGACTGAAAGCCCCCTCTACTTGGAGGGGGATGGGGGAGGCTCCTCTAATAGTAGGAAATGTTGAGGGCAAGGAGGTGAAGTTCTACGGCGTAAGAGGACGATACTTCTACCCCAAAGGAATGAATGAACTAAGACACGAGGCGGAGCGACTTGCCGACATCATCGGTATCGACGTGTATGGTGGCGACGGCATAGTTCGCGATGACGGCACCTTTGCCATAATAGACTTTAACGACTGGCCCAGTTTCTCGCCCTGTGTGGAAGCGGCAGCGGAGCATATTGCGGAACTTGATAAAAACCAAAGACAATGAAATTCAAAGAACTGTTACAGTCAACATATAAAAGCAGCGACACCGAAGAGTGGCTCGACGTACACTTTACGCGTCCCGTAGGACTTGTGATAGCACTGTTCTGCCGCCGTTTGGGTATCGTGCCCAACGCCGTCACCATATTCTCTATCGTCATAGGTGCCGCGGCGGGAGTGCTCTTCTACTTCGACGACCTCGCGCTGAACGTCGCAGGCATCCTGCTGCTTATGTTTGCTAACTTCTGCGACTCCGCCGACGGACAGCTGGCGCGGCTTACCGACAACCGCACGCTGTTGGGACGTGCCCTCGACGGCTTTGCCGAGAACGTGTGGTTCGTGTTTATATATGTCGCCCTGTGTCTCAGACTCCAGTCGCAGCCCATACCCTATACCGATGAGCCCTGGGGCATACGCATCTGGATTCTCAGCGTCGTGGTAGGCTTCCTGTGTCACTCGCCGCAGTGCTCCCTTGCCGACTACTACCGCCAGATACACCTCTTTTTCCTGAAGGGTGAGCAGGGCTCCGAACTTGATAGCTACGCACAGCAGCGTGCCATCTACGACAGCCTGCCCAAGGACAAGTGGTTCGACCGCTTGTTCTACTACAGCTACTCCAACTACTGTCGCAGTCAGGAGCGCCGCACCCCTCGCTTTCAGGAGTTCTTTAAGCGGGTGAAGGAACTTCCAGAGATGGTTCAAGGTTCAACGTTCAATGTTCAGGGGTCTAAGAGTATTCATAATTCTCACTTCTCATTTCTCACTTCTCACTTCCTCGCAGGCTCCCGTCCCCTGATGCCTATGACGAATATTCTGACATTCAATACTCGCGCCATAAGTCTTTATATCTCAATACTGCTCAACATCCCTTGGGCATTCCTTATATTTGAGATGGTGGTACTTCACAGCCTGTATATCTACATGCACCACAGACACGAAAGACTCTGCGCTAAAATGACTAAGATGATAGAAAATGCATAAGACGTATATATTCGACTACGGAGGCACCCTCGATACTGGTGGAGACCACTGGGGTAGGGTTATATGGCACGCTTACGAGCGCGCCGGCATCCCCGTCGGCGAGGAGCAGTTCCGTGAGGCATACGTCTTTGCAGAACGAAAACTCGGCAGCGAACCGATAATAAAACCTTCTTTCACCTTCCGTGAGACGTTGCATACGAAGCTCCAGATAGAAATGGAACACCTCGGGATAAACGAGGGACTCACAAAGGTGCTCGACGACCTCTACGCGCTGACACAGAAACAGACGGCGGCAAGTCGTGAGGTACTCTTGAAACTACGTGAGACAGCCACGCTGGCACTCGTCAGCAACTTCTACGGCAATCTCAGGACGGTGCTCAGCGAATTCCATCTTGACGACCTCTTCACCGTCGTTGTTGAGTCGGCTGCCGTAGGTGTCCGTAAACCCGACCCTGCCATCTATCGTCTGGCGCTGACAGAATTAGAATGTAATCATAATTGTCAATTGTCAATTCTAAATTCTCAAATAACTGTCGTCGGTGACAGTATGAAAAACGACATTCAACCAGCTAAAGAACTGGGACTTTACACCATACAGATTAGTGGCGAGCCCTGGGACAACATAAATACAACAGGCATAAGTGCCGACAGAGTAATAACAAATTTGAAAGAACTATTGTAGATGAAAAGACTCTTTTGCTTATATATAGCCCTTCTGACAGCTGTTCTTGTCAATGCACAGAACATCACGGGACAGATAGTCGATGCTCTCACAGGTGATAGCATCCCCTTTGCCAGTCTTGCCTATCGTGGTCATCATATCTCTATCGCCAGCAACCACGCTGGACGCTTTACCATAGAGCGCCACCAGGGATGGACGCTGACGTTCTCGGCTATTGGCTATAAGAATAAAAAGGTACGTGTTGAGGCTTCTACACCAAACCACTTAGTAGTGCGTCTGGAGAGCGATTCAAAACAACTGGGCGAGGTGACGGTGAAGACAAAGCGCGGAAAGTACCGTCGTAAGGAGAACCCCGCAGTAGAGCTTATGCGTCGAGTCATCGCAGCTAAGAAACGTACCGACCTTGCCAGATACCCCTTCTATGAGTATCATAACTACCAGAAGCTGACCCTCGCTGTCAACGACGTGAAGCCGGGGGACCTTGACAGCGGTTTCTTCAAGAATAAGGCTTGGTTGAGCAAACAGGTCGAGATGTGCGAATACAACAACAAACTCATTCTGCCGCTATCTGTCGATGAGACGGTGACGCGCAAGATATACCGAAAGAATCCGCACTCGGAGAAGGACATCATCATAGGACAGCGCTCAGAGGGTGTCAACCACGTGCTGCAGACGGGAGAAATACTTAATACGGTGGCGAAGGATGCCTTCACCGATATTGATATCTACGACAACCAGATTCGAGTACTGCGCCACCCGTTCACGTCGCCAATAGGACGCAACGCCATAGAGTTCTATCGCTTCTATATCGTTGATACCGTGCTGGTAGATCGAGACTCATGCTACCACCTCGCCTTCCTGCCTAACAACCAGCAGGACTTCGGATTCCGAGGTGACCTCTACATACTCGCCGATACCACGCTGCACGTAAAACGTTGTAACATGTCGCTGCCGAAGTCGTCGGACGTCAACTTCGTGAAGAATATGTGGATACAACAGGAATACACAAAACTCGATAACGGCGAGTGGGTGCTCACTACCGACGACATGATAGTGGAACTGTCGCTACTGGACCTCTTCACGAAAGGTATTGCCATAAGGACGACGCGAAAAACGGACTATAGCTTTGAACCAATAGAAAAGAAGATGTTCAGCGGAAAACAGGCGGTAAAGATGAACCCCGACGCGCTGATACAATCTACTGAGTTCTGGCAAGAGGCACGTAAGGTGCCGCTGACGAAGAGCGAGGCACGCATGGGAGGATTCATACACGACATGCAACACGCCAAAGGCTATAAGTGGATACTGCCGGCATTCAAGATTCTCGTGGAGAACTTCGTGGAGACGGGCTCCGAGAAGACTCCAAGTAAGGTGGATATAGGACCTATCAACACCATAGTGTCCAGAAACTTCATCGACGGATGGCGCTTCCGTGCAAGCGCGCTGACGACGGCTAATCTCAACCCACACTGGTTCATCAAGGGCTACTATGCCTATGGAACGAAGAGTCATAAACATTATTATAATGCCAAACTGACATATACCTTTAATAAAAAGATATATACACCGGAGGAGTTCCCCAGACGCTCTGTAGTGCTCGAGAGTACCTACGACGTTATGAGCCCCTCGGACCGCTTCCTCACTACTGATAAGGATAATGTGTTTACCGCCTTTAAGTGGACTAAGGTGGACCGCATGATGTTCTACAACCGACAGAAGATAGAGTTTCAGTATGAGACGGACTTCAACTTGCTATATACTCTCGGAATGAAATTCGAGAAGGACGACCCCGCAGGAAACATGCACTTCACACCGTTCCGTACTACCGAACTCACAGGACAGCTGCGATACGCACCAGGCGAGAAATATATGAATACCAAACAGCGCCGAATAGCTGTCAATAGCGATAATCCAGTATATACTATCTCGCACACTATCGGTTTCAACGGCTTCCTCGGAGGACAACACCGCTATAACTTTACTGAGGCATCAATTTATCATCGTATATGGCTCAACTCATGGGGAAAGTTAGATATCACGCTGAAGGGTGGAGTACAGTGGAACCACGTGCCTTACATGCTACTCATATTCCCTGCAGCAAACCTCTCGTACTTCTCACAGGAGAATACCTTCTCAATGATAAACAATATGGAATTCCTCAACGACCGCTATATGTCGCTACATATGGCGTGGGACCTCAAAGGAAAACTATTCAACCGCGTACCGCTGCTTAGAAAACTGAAACTGCGTGAGTTCATCGGATTCAAGACTCTGTGGGGAGGAATAACTGACCGTAATGCGGCATACCTGCCTGAAGGCTCCTACGCTATGAACCCACGTCGTCCGTACGCCGAATTCGCCATAGGTGTTCATAATATCTTCCGAATCCTGCAAATACAGTATGTTCGTCGTATTAACTACAACGACCTGCCTACAGCACGTAAGAACGGCATCCGATTTATGTTCAACATCACGTTCTAAACCAGAATCATGAATATACTCCTTGCCGACCCACAGGACATCACCCGAGCAGGACTTCTATGGCTCTGCGCACAGATGGGAGACACCATCGAGGGTGAGTGCATAACAGTTACTGACAAACCCTCGCTGGTGCAGAACCTGAAACAGAACCCAGAGTCTCTTGTGGTGCTCGACTATACTCTCTTCGACATCAATGACGTTGATGAACTTTCTATCATCTGTCAGTGCTACCCTGAGTCCCAGTGGCTTATCTTCAGCGACGACCTCAGCATAGACTTCATAAAGCAGGCTGCCGCAATATCCCACCGCATAAGCATTCTCTTCAAGGACTCACCCATGAGCGAGATACGTCAGTGCCTCACCACCATACTCTCCGGCAACCGCTACGTGTGCCAGCGCGTCATGGAACTGCTGCTCGCACCACGCACTGCCGAGCAGTCGCCGGGAACCGCCGACCTTACACCCACGGAGCGCGAGATACTTCACGACATAGCTCTGGGAATGACAACGCGCGAGATAGCTGAGAAACGCTACTCCAGCTTCCATACAGTAAATACTCACCGCAAAAATATATTCCGAAAAATTAACGTAAATAACGTTCACGAAGCGACTCGCTATGCCCTACGAGCTGGTCTCATTGATTCTGCAGAATACTATATATAAGTAAAAAAGTTTCGCAAACGTTTGCGTTGTAAGAAAAAAAGTGTACCTTTGCATTGCCTTAACATTGAAAATCGTAATGGAAAGAAAACGCAGAACATCGCTGAAAGACCTTGCTGAAAGACTTGGAGTAAGTATAGCAACCATTTCAAGAGCCCTCCGCGACTCCCACGAAGTGAGTCCTGCTATGCGTGAAAAGGTAAAACTACTGGCAGAACAACTAAACTATCGACCGAACCCATTTGCACAAGGATTACGTACCGAAGGACCTAAGGCTATCGGTGTGGTGCTACCAAACCTTGTCACTCACTATTACGCTGCTGTGCTCGACGGTATCGAGGACTTCGCCATAAGAAACGGCTATACCGTTATCAGCGCCAACTCTCACGAGGACCAGCAGCGTGAGGCGGCAGCCATAGACAATTTTATAAATCTACATGTCGGCGGTATCATAGCGTGTCTCTCACAACAGACGAATCAGTATGAACACTTCCTCGAGGCAAATAAACTCGGCATCCCTCTCGTGTTCTTCGCACGTACATGTATGCAGGACCGCTTCTCGTCGGTAACAGGCGACGGTGACATAGCTGCCCAGCGCGCCACAGAACATCTCATAGATACAGGCAGCCGCAGAATAGCTTTCATAGGAGGTCCTAACCACCTTGATATGGTGCAGCGACGCAAACACGGCTACCTTGAGGCACTACGTGAACATCGCATACCAATAAATAGAGACATCATCTGCTGCGACCTCATCGACAAAGAACGAGTACGACAGACCGTCGTAGCATTGCTACGTAGCGATAATCGTCCTGATGCCATACTTGCCTTCAACGACATTATTATGTATGCTGTCTTCGAGACAGTAAAGGAACTGGGATTGCGAATCCCCGAAGATATCGCCATCATAGGATTCTCGGATTCAGAAACTTCACGTCTTGTAACACCAAAACTTTCCGTCATACAAGACCAGGCACACCTTCAGGGAGAACGTGCCTGTGACCTACTACTAAGACAAATCAACGGAGACACAGAAATAGTACACGAACAAATACCTATGCTACTGCAGATACGCGAAAGTAGCGCAAAGAAATAAATAAAAGACAATACAAACTATGAAAAAATTAATGATGATTGTTGCACTTATAATTGCAACGCTAACAGTGTTTGGACAAAACCCACTGCCTGCATTCCCGGGAGCAGAGGGTTTCGGTCGTTATACCACAGGAGGACGCGGTGGCGCAGTGTATCATGTTACTAACCTTAACGATTCTGGGGTGGGCTCTTTTCGTGATGCCTGCGGGAAAAGCGGTGCACGTACAATAGTGTTTGATGTTTCGGGTACTATATACCTTAAATCGGAACTGAAACTGAACAGGGGTGATGTGACAATCGCTGGTCAGACGGCTCCTGGTGATGGAATATGCATAGCTGATTATCCTTTTGTAATTAGTGCCAACAATGTTATAATTCGTTACCTGCGCTTCCGACTTGGCAACAGAAATGTTGCTTACCACGAAGGTGACGGACTTGGGGGTATGGACAAGCAGAATATTATAGTGGATCACTGCTCTGTCAGCTGGTCTGTTGACGAGTGTCTGTCAGTGTATGGGTCAAAGAATATCACCGTCCAATGGTGTCTCGTGTCGCAGAGTCTGGTTAATTCAGGTCATTCAAAAGGAGCTCACGGATATGGCGGAAACTGGGGCGGCAGTGGTGCTTCCTATCATCATAACCTTTTGGCTCACCACGTGAGTCGCACCCCACGTCTGGGACCGAGACCTGGTACACAGACTGATGAACGAATGGATATGCGTAATAACGTTATCTATAACTGGGCTGGTGAAGGTTGTTATGGTGGCGAAGGAATGAATGTCAACATAGTTAATAACTATTACCAACCAGGACCAGGAACTGCTACTCGCTCTACAAAAATACAGCAGCGCATAGCATCTATAGGCATACGCACAACATCATATACGCACCACGATACATCCTCGCCAAATCAGTGGGATAAGATGTGGCATGTATGGGGAAAATTCTTCGTTGACGGTAATGTAAATACTAAGTTCGACGAGGTAACTAACGACAACTGGACATACGGCATCTACAACCAGATTGATAATAATAAGGTGGATGGTACCTATAACGACCAGGTAAAGCAGGAAATGCATCTCGACTCTCCGATACCTTTCGTTATAACAACTACCCATACTGCCGAGAAAGCTTACGAAAAGGTGTTGCTTTATGCTGGCGCCAGTTTGCATCGTGATGCGCTCGATGAACTTATCGTCAGCGATACTCGTTCGGGGGTTGCCTCTGTCACAGGAAGTAACAATGCTTCCGGATATATTAACTCTCAGGGTGATTTGTTGAATTTTATAACCGGTGCGGATAGTCCTTGGCCTACGCTAACAAATACCGAAGTACAGACAGATACAGATGGTGATGGTATGCCTGATACGTGGGAGGATGCTAACGGACTGGACAAGAATAATCCAGATGATCATAATTTAATTACCGAAGCGGGATACACGCAGTTGGAGAATTACCTCAATGCTTTGGTAGATGAGATTACCCAATCACAAAACGAAGAGGGTACCGTGATGGGTGAAACGGAAGTTGTTAGCAGTATTTCGGAAGTTAGGGCAGAAGAACCCTACGGACATCAACTTCAGCACGACGATGTTTGGTATTCCCTACAAGGTATAAGAATGAGCACCCCACACAGTGGAGTGCTCATAAAGGATGGAAAGAAGGTTCTTGTTCGTTAAACTCCTTCTTGTTTTTATTCATCTTCCATAAACAGAGGGTCTTCGGGCATTACCATTATTGGCTTCTGCTCAGCCTCGCGGAGGAGATTCTCGGGAACGTATTGCTTGTCAACGACAAGGCGGAACATATATTCGCGGAACCATTCGGCAGTCATGATGAGACAGCCCTTCTGTCCGTGATCGCTGCCCCATGAGTTCTCCACTTTCCACTTTAGTGGCTTGCCATCAGCGTCAAGATCTACGGCGGTGAGGGTCATAGCATGTGTGGAACCGCTGTCGAAGGTGGCTATGCGCTCTGCTTTGTTCATAGTGAAGTCACCGAAGAGCGATGCGTAGTCGTAGTTGTCGAGTGCGAGGTATCCGCGTTTACGGTCTAACTGTTTGCCTACGTCGTAGCTGCTGTATAGTTTGCGCCCGTCGCGGAGCTGTGCTATTGCGAGTTGTTCGATGTCCTCCATAGGGAGATTGAGGTACTTCCAGTTATGTCCGTCGTAAGTGTGGCGGTCGTACTCTACCTCGTATGTCTTATGATAAGGACGACGGGGGTCGTTCATCACCATAATGAAAGAGCCATTGAGAGGACGTCCCACAACCTCGTCGTAGAAGGTCTTCGGGGTGAACTGCTTCGTATTTAAAGCTTTGCCATCCTTGTTGCGGAAGGTGTAGGAGAATGTCTTGATGGGTTCTCCGAGTGTCATTACGAGCATGTGGTACACTTCGGCAAGCATTGATGTTTTGAGTTTCTCGGCCTTTGCCTTGCTGCCAGCGTTACGCAGTTGTAAGCCCATCTGACGGAGTTTAGACTTCAGCAGAGCGCGCATCTTTGAGGTATTCTCGGCAGAGTATGTCTCTGTACACACCTCTGCGGGTACCAGTCCGTACTTCTCTGCGAGGTCGGCAACACCGCAGAATGTTCCTCCGTCGCCTATGGGGCTTTGGAAGAAGAAACGCACGCGTTCGTTCTCCATAGGTTTGTCGGAGGTGTCGATGACACCTTGCAGGAAGAGGTTGCTCTTCTCTAACTGGTCATAGAAAAAGAGAAAGTCCTGTGATAGTTCTATACCAGCATAGTCCTTGCGCAGCGAGTCGTTCTTACAGGTGCGAGCATAGTCGGAGCGCAGCACGTTGAAGCCGCTGAACATCCAACAGCGTCCCGACTGTTTCTGGTCGGTGATGCTCTGCTTGGGAGTTTCAATACTGAAGTAAGTGCTCATTGGTGCCTGACGACGGTTCTTAGCCAGGTTGTCAATATTGTTTGACGCTATAGCATTAGACAACGCACGATCGGCGGGTGTCTGCTTACTTTCAATGTCGCGGAGCATCTTCTCTGTGATACCTCCCTCGGTTTTTTGTGCTGCAGCGTTAAGACTCAGTAACAAACCGATTACTATGGATGTCGTAAGTTTAGTACAAATCATAATTATCAATTCTAAATTCTCAATTCTCAGTTATCATACGCATGCACCGGGTAGTCGGTAGTGAAGTGTAGTCCTCTGCACTCCTTGCGTTCTATTGCCCAGCGTGTTATGAGGTATCCCACATTAATCATATTACGTAACTCGCAGATGTCTTTGGTTGCCTTTACACGTTTGAAGAGCTCTTCGGTTTCTTCGTAGAGCATGTCGAGTCGTGTCCAGGCGCGTTTCAGTCGGAGGTTGGAGCGTACAATGCCTACATAGTTCGACATTATTTCGCCTACTTCCTTGACGCTTTGGGTAATGAGGACACGCTCTTCGTTAGTCAGCGTACCTTCATCGTTCCACTCTGGAACCTGTGTGTTGAAGTCGTATTCCGCAACGTGTGCCAGCGAGTGACGCGCTGCTGTCTCGGCATATACGACAGCTTCGATGAGTGAGTTCGACGCCAGACGGTTACCACCATGAAGTCCTGTACAAGAGCACTCGCCGAGAGCGTAAAGACGCTTTATGCTGGAGCAGCCGTTGAGGTCAACCTTTATGCCGCCGCACATATAGTGGGCTGCAGGACGCACGGGGATGTAGTCGGTGGTGATGTCAATACCTATCTGCAGACAGT
>CAMUVE010000049.1:0-15916 GCA_947163985.1 uncultured Prevotella sp. | reverse complement strand
ACCCTCGCCAAGGCAAAGGCACTCAAGAAGTATGTTGAGCCACTGATCACACGTTGCAAGGAAGATACTACCAACTCACGTCGTGTAGTATTCAGCTACCTGCAGAATAAATATGCTGTTACAGAGCTTTTCAAGGAGATCGCACCGAAGGTAGGCGACCGTCCTGGAGGCTACACCCGCATCATTAAGCTCGGTGCACGTAAGGGTGACGGTGCTGACATGGCATTCATCGAGCTCGTTGACTTCGATGAGAACATGGCAAAGGCTCCTAAGGCAGCTAAGAAGACTCGTCGTAGCCGCAAGGCTGCTCCAAAGGCAGAGGCTCCAGTAGCAGCTGCTGAGGAAGCACCAAAGGCAGAAGAGGCTCCTGTTGCAGAAGCTCCTGCAGCTGAAGAGGCTAAAGCCGAGGAAGCAAAGGCTGAATAAGTCAACAAGACATATTTATAAGCTCAGCGCCCATCGTACATTGACGTACGGTGGGCGTTTTTTATGTGAAATAGGGAAATCCCTATCATGTTTTAGGGAAAAAGGAATTGCACTCTTCGGAAGATGTTGTATCTTTGCATCGTAATTCAAATAATTAAGAAAATGAAGAAGTTATTTTTTATTACGATAGGCGTGGCTCTGTTGGTGAGCAGTTGTGGTACATACACTGGCGCTGGAGCCTATGTGGGAGCAGGGTTCGGCTCTATCATCGGTTCCGCAGTAGGTGGCATCAGTGGCGGATGGCGCGGCAGCGATGTCGGCACCCTCGTAGGAATGGCTGGCGGTGCTGTGGTAGGTGCTGCCATAGGTGCTCAGGCAGACAAAGCTGCCGAAGAAGAGTATCAGGAGCATAAGCAGCGCACCATGGAACGCATAGAGAAGAAACGTCAGTCGCAGTCGTCACGTGACTATAGCTACAGTGCACCAGATTATAACGACAGCGGTTTTGACCCGTCAAATGGAGCCGACGACCGTTTTGACTTCTCACCGGGCAGCGGCAATAGTGGCAGCGGTTATAGCGTAGCTCAGCCCGCTGTTCCTGACAATCAGTTACTTGAGATACGTAATCTTCGGTTTGTCAACGAACAGGAACAGAACCTCACGGTGCGTCCAGGTGAGATGTGTCGTGTAGTCTTCGAGGTGATGAATCGTTCAGGACGTATGCTCTATAACGTACAGCCGCAGGTTATAGAGTTGACAGGCAACAAGCACGTCATCGTCTCCCAAGGTATCATTGTCGAGAGTATAGCGCCCGGAAAGGGTATCCGTTATACGGCGATGGTGAAAGCCGATGACCATCTGCGCGGTGATAAGCTGCGTTTCCGCGTTTCCGTCACCGCCGCCGGAAACCCCGATACAGCACAGAGTCGGGAGTTTGAAGTGGGACTGAGATAAAAGCCTTTGGCATGAGACTGTCGAAAGGCAGCGGCTTAAAGCCCTCGTCTGGCCAGTCGTCCACTACCTCAACCTCAACATTGGTTACACCCATGCGTACCAAGTCAATGTCCTTTGCAGCCGCATAGGACACGTCAATAACCCGACCACGGACATGAGGTCCGCGGTCGGTAACTTTTACTACCGTCCATTTGCCGTTTTTCAGATTAGTAACCTTCAGCAACGTGCCGAAGGGGTGAGTCCTGTGAGCACAGAACAGACTGTCGCGGTGGTAGTGCGTACCGCTGCTCATGCGCTTGCCGTGGAAACGGTGGTTGTAGTAGGAGGCTTTACCCCTCTGCACCTGCGCAACACACTGCGGAAGACACAGAAAAAGAAGGAAGGCGCACAGCACTGCCGAGCGCTTTCCAACATTTCTTGTTATCGTTTTTAATACATTATACATTATTATTATACGATGCCCTGTGCAAGCATAGCCTTTGCCACCTTCATGAATCCGGCAACGTTGGCGCCCTTGACGTAGTTTATGTAGTTTCCTTCGCGTCCGTACTTCACGCACTGCTCGTGGATGCCCGACATTATCTGGTGCAACTTCTGATCTACCTCTTCGCCGCTCCATGATATGCGCATAGAGTTTTGAGTCATCTCCAGACCACTTGTTGCTACACCACCGGCATTGACCGCCTTTCCGGGAGCGAATAGCTGATTAGCAGCAATGAATTTGTCAACAGCCTCTGCGGTACATCCCATATTCGATACCTCTGCAACGCATAACGGCTTGTTGGCGAGGATGGCGTCAGCGTCGTCACCATTAAGCTCGTTCTGTGTAGCACATGGCAGATAGATATCTGCTTTCTGCTCCCAGGGTTTCTTGCCCTCGAAGAACTGTGCACCCTCAAATTCGTTGGCATAAGGCTGACAGATGTCGTTACCCGAAGCACGTAGTTCAAGCATGTATTCTATCTTCTCGTCGTCAAGACCTGCCGGGTCGTAGATGTATCCGTCAGGACCGCTGATGGTAATGACCTTAGCGCCCAGCTCAGTAGCCTTCTTGGCAGCGCCCCATGCCACGTTGCCGAAGCCCGAGAGAGCCACCGTCTTGCCCTTAATGTCAAGTCCGTGTTCACGCATCATCTGGTTCACGAAATAAAGGGCTCCGAATCCTGTTGCCTCCGGACGAAGTATAGAACCGCCCCATTCCAGACCCTTACCGGTGAGTGTTGCTCCGTGGAACTGACTTGTCAACTTCTTGTACATGCCAAAGAGATAACCTATCTCCCTGCCGCCAACACCGATATCACCGGCAGGAACATCCATGTCAGGACCAATTACCTTGTACAACTCGCACATGAACGCCTGACAGAAACGCATAATCTCGGCATCGCTCTTGCCGCGTGGGGCAAAGTCCGAGCCGCCCTTACCGCCGCCCATAGGCAGTGTCGTCAGCGCGTTCTTGAAAGTCTGCTCAAAACCGAGGAACTTCAGGATGCTGAGGTTCACCGACGGGTGGAAACGCAGACCGCCCTTGTACGGACCAATGGCACTGTTGAACTGCACACGGTAGCCGATGTTCACCTGTACCTCGCCCTTGTCGTCAACCCAAGGCACACGGAACGTCGTGATACGCTCTGGCTCTACAAGGCGCTCAATAATTTTTGCTTTCTCAAACTCGGGATGCTGGTTGTAAACGTCCTGAATAGAGGTGAGTACCTCTTTTACTGCTTGTAAGTACTCCGACTCGCCTGGATGTTTCTTTTCCAGGTCTTGCATAATTCTTACAACTTCCATACTTTAGATTTTTAAGGTTATGTAATATAGTGTTTCGCTTGCAAATATAATTAATTTTTTTTAAACAGCAAATAATCCTGTAAAAAATCATTATATTTGCACCACTAAAAGCAGAATTATCTATGGAGAATAACAATATCCCCCAGCAGTGGAACAAGTTCATATTGCGTGACGTGTCGTTTGTAAACCTTATGACGCACCGCATTTTTAATGTACTCATCGTGGCTAATCCCTATGATGCATTCATGCTTGAGGACGACGGACGCGTTGACGAGAAAATCTTTAACGAATATACTGAGTTGGGACTGCGTTACCCTCCCTCGTTCACGCAGGTGAGTACCACCGAGGAAGCTGCAGAGTTTCTCAGTACGACGAGTGTAGATCTCGTGATATGTATGCCTGGTAACGCTGACAACGACGCCTTTGAGGTCGCCCGTGACATCAAACATCACTTCCCCGACATTCCCTGCGTCGTGTTGACACCATTCTCGCACGGCATCACCCGTCGTATAGAGAACGAAGACATGTCCATCTTCGACTACATCTTCTGCTGGCTCGGCAACACCAATCTCATCCTCTCTATAATAAAACTCATCGAGGACCGCATGAATTTGGAACACGACATCCAGGAGGCGGGCGTCCAGATGATACTTCTCGTCGAGGATAGCATACGTTTCTATTCCTCGGTGCTGCCCAACCTGTATAACTACATTCTTGCACAGAGTCAGCGCTTCGCTACCGAGGCTCTTAACCCTCACAGCGCAACGCTCCGCATGCGCGGTCGTCCTAAGGTTGTGCTCGCACGAAACTACGAAGAGGCTATGGACCTCTATAATAAGTATGCCGACAACACCATCGGTGTCATCAGCGACTGTCGCTTCCCTGTAAACGGAGAGGTTGACCCCGAGGCAGGCTTCAAACTCCTCCACGCCATCCGTGAGCACGACGAGTACGTGCCGCTTATAATGCAGAGTTCCGAGACAGACAACCGCAAACGTGCCGAGGCGGAGGGAATAGCGTTCATCGATAAGAACTCCAAGAAGATGAATATCGACCTGCGCAACCTCCTCGCTGACCACATGGGCTTTGGCGACTTCGTGTTCCGCAACCCTAAGACCAAGGAAGAGATAATGCGCATACGCAACCTCAAGGAGTTGCAGGATAATATCTTCACCATCCCCAACGACTCCATGCTTTACCATATCTCGCGCAACCACATGAGCCGTTGGCTTTGTGCCCGCGCTATCTTCCCCGTGTCGGAGTTCCTCAAGACCGTCACGTGGCATAAACTGCAGGATGTTGATATGCACCGCCAGATTATCTTCGACGCCATAGTGCAGTACCGCCGCATGAAGAACATCGGCGTCGTGGCAGTCTTCGACCGCGGTAAGTTCGATGCCTACAGCCACTTTGCCCGTATCGGCGACGGCTCGCTGGGAGGGAAGGGTAGAGGACTTGCCTTCCTTGACAACGTCATAAAGACCCACCCGGAGTTCAGTAAGTTCGAAAATGTGAAGGTCGGTATCCCCAAGACGGTGGTACTCTGTACCGACGTCTTCGACGAGTTTATGGACTCCAACAACCTGTACCAGATAGCACTCAGCGATGCCTCCGACGAGACAATTCTGCAGCACTTCCTGCGTGCACAGCTGCCCGACAAGTTCATTGCTGACTTCTTCACCTTCTTCGAGGCTACCCGCAGTCCTATAGCCATCCGCAGCTCTTCACTGCTAGAAGACTCCCACTATCAGCCCTTTGCAGGCATCTACTCCACGTATATGATACCTTATCTCGACGATAAGTATCAGATGCTTCAGATGCTGGCAGCCGCCATAAAGAGCGTCTATGCCTCGGTGTATTATAAGGACTCAAAGGCGTATATGACAGCCACGAGTAATGTCATCGACCAGGAGAAGATGGCTGTAATACTCCAGGAGGTCGTCGGACAGCAGCACGGCACCAGCTATTATCCCACTATCAGCGGTGTGCTACGTTCGTTGAACTACTATCCCATTAACGACGAGACAGCCGAGGAGGGAATAGCATCGCTCGCATTAGGACTTGGAAAATATATCGTTGACGGTGGACAGACGTTGCGTGTATGCCCCTATCATCCTACTCAGGTACTGCAGATGTCCGAAATGGAGATTGCCCTCAAGGAGACACAGACTCAATTCTATGCCCTTGACATGGAGCATGTAAGCAATGAGTTTAAAGTTGACGATGCTTTCAACATTAAGAAACTGAAGGTGCGCGATGCTGACAAGGACGGCACCCTGCGCTATATAGCGTCAACCTATGACCCGTACGACCAGATTATCCGTGACGGATACTACGAGGGCGGTAGAAAGATTATCTCTCTGACGGGAGTCCTGCAGCACGACATCATTCCGTTGCCGGAACTTCTGCAAATGTCTATGAAGTACGGCAGCGATGCCATGCGCCGTCCTGTGGAGATAGAACTGGCATGTAATGTCAATGACGACCGCACGGCAGAGTTCTATCTCCTGCAGATACGTCCTATCGTTGACTCTAAGCAGGTGCTCGAGGAAGACCTGCAGTCAATACCCGACAACAAGTGTCTGTTACGCAGCAACCACTCCTTAGGACACGGCATTTCCGAGGACGTCCTTGACGTGGTATATGTCAAGACCGGCGACGATTTCTCCGCCATGAATAATCCTAAGATAGCCGACGAGATAGAGCAGATAAACCGTCGTTTCCTTGAGCGTGGCGAGAACTACGTCCTCATAGGTCCCGGACGTTGGGGCTCCAGCGACTACTGGCTGGGCATCCCCGTGAAATGGCCTCACATCTCGGCGGCACGAGTCATCGTGGAGCAGGGACTGCAGAACTATCGTGTTGATCCCTCACAGGGAACCCACTTCTTCCAGAACCTCACCTCCTTCGGAGTAGGCTATTTCACTATTAACGACTTCTGTGGCGACGGCGTCATACAGAAAGATGTTCTCGACGCTATGGAAGCAATAGAAGAAACCGACTTCGTACGCCATGTACGCTTCAACAAGCCTCTTAAAATAATGATGGACGGAATGCGACAGGAGGGAGTAGTGCTACTTCCAGAGAATTGATTTACATCAAAAAAGCACTGTAAGTCAGAAGAATATAACCTAAATCCTTTGAATATATCGAAAAACCCCTTACCTTTGCATCGTGTTTTTCATAGTATTAGATTTAAGGTTAACAAGATTAGGGTCTACAGCGGTAGACCATTTTTTTTGCCTTAAAAGTTGGAGCATAGAAAATATTTGCTTAATTTTGCAGAAGATTTCATTATTAACAATAAAAACACATACAACATGAAAAAGTATTTAGCAGAAGCAGTCGGCACAATGGTGCTCGTGCTCATGGGTTGTGGTGCAGCAGTTTCTTTAGGATGTACAAATGCTGACCCAGAAACCGTTGTTGGTACATCACTTGCTTTCGGTCTCGCCGTGGTGGCAATGGCTTACACCATCGGTGGCATCTCGGGTTGCCACATCAACCCCGCTATCACTCTCGGCGTATGGCTCAGTGGTCGTATGAACAGTAAAGAGGCTTGCGGCTATATGGTGAGCCAGGTTATCGGTGCTATTATCGGTTCGGCAGTTCTCTATTGCCTCACCACCTCAGCAGGTCTCGAGGGAACAGGAGCCAACGACCTTCAGGCTAACGGCGCCGGCACCATTCCAGTACTCGGCGGTCTTTTGGCAGAGATATTCTTTACCTGCGTATTTGTCCTCGTAGTCCTCGGTGCTACAAGCAAGACAAACGGCGCTACAAACAACTTCGCAGGTCTGGCGATTGGTCTCGCCCTCGTGCTCGTTCACCTTTGCTGCATCCGTTACACGGGAACATCTGTTAACCCCGCACGTTCCATCGGTCCGGCTATCTTCCAGGGCGGTACAGCACTCGCTAACCTCTGGATATTCATCGTCGGTCCCTTTGTAGGCGGCGCCTGCGCAGCAGGAATATGGAAACTTATAGAGAATAAGTAATCATCGGAATAACATGATACCGTAATTCCGTGATAACGATATAACGAAAAACCCTAACAAAACAAAAATAAAATTTAAAACAATTATGGTTAATTACAAAGACTTAGGCTTGGTGAACACCCGTGAGATGTTCAAAAGAGCCATCAATGGCGGATATGCTATCCCCGCATTCAACTTCAACAATCTTGAGCAGTTGCAGGCTATCATCAAGGCCTCTTCAGACCTCCGTTCTCCCGTTATCCTTCAGGTGAGCAAGGGCGCACGTAACTATGCTAACCCAACACTTCTGCGCTACATGGCACAGGGTGCTGTAGAGTATGCTAAGGAACTCGGTTGCGAGCATCCTGAGATTGTTCTCCACCTCGACCACGGTGACAGCTTCGAGCTCTGCAAGAACTGTGTTGACATGGGCTTCTCATCAGTGATGATCGACGGCTCTTCACTGCCTTACGAAGAGAATATCGCTCTCACAAAGAAGGTCGTAGAGTATGCTCACCAGTACGACGTTACTGTTGAGGCTGAGCTCGGCGTTCTCGCAGGTGTAGAGGACGAGGTTGCTTCTGAGGAGTCACACTATACAAAGCCAGAGGAAGTTATCGACTTCGCTACACGTACAGGTTGCGACTCACTGGCTATCTCTATAGGTACCAGCCACGGTGCTTACAAGTTCAAGCCCGAGCAGTGCACACGCGACCCGAAGACAGGTCTGCTCGTTCCTCCTCCATTGGCATTCGATGTTCTCGACGCTATCATGGAGAAGCTCCCCGGATTCCCCATCGTGCTCCACGGTTCTTCTTCAGTACCTCAGGAGTATGTTAAGATTATCAACGAGAACGGCGGTAAACTGCCTGACGCTGTCGGTATTCCTGAGGAGCAGCTCCGCAAGGCTTCTAAGAGCGCTGTATGTAAGATTAACATCGACTCTGACTCTCGTCTGGCATTCACCGCTGCCGTTCGCAAGGTGTTTGCAGAGAAACCGGGCGAGTTCGACCCACGTAAGTACTGCGGTCCTGCTCGCGACCTTATGATTGAGCTTTACAGCCACAAGATTAAGGAAGTTCTCGGTTCTGACGGTAAGTTGGCACAGTGCTAAAAGCCGGACAGGAAAACATATAAAAGTCCCGGAGGCATTCCCTTCGGGACTTTTTCTTTTCGTCGTTAACTTTTTTTATAGGAGTATGCAGGTCACTTGTCGGAATAATATTTACTTTTGCAATATCATTAACTCATAAATGATTGAGTGTAATAATTTTTTTATTAACTATTTAAAGATGTAGAATTATGAAGACGATGAAGTATTTTTTCGCAGCATTGATGTGTATCTTAGTTTCTAACGTAGCAATGGCTGACGATACTCCTATACCTGTAGAGCAGCTTCCTGCAGCCGCTAAGACTTTTGTCCAGACCAACTTCAAGGGCAAGAAGATAATCTCTGCTGAGAAAGACTGGAACTCCTACGAGTGCCGTCTTGACGATGGAACAAAGATAGAGTTTAACCGCAAGGGAACATGGAAGAAAGTTGACCGCAACATGATAGCCCTTCCCGCAGCTATCGTTCCCGCTGCCATCCAGCAGTATGTCAGCACCAACTTCCCCGGCACAGTAATCACCAAGATAGACAAGGAGCGCTACGGTTACGAGATTGAGTTGTCGAGCGACATCGACCTTAAGTTCAACTACCAAGGTGTCCTCATCGGTATGGATGACTAAACTCGGTATAATACTATTATCATTATTTATCTCTCTGCCGATGGTTACGTCGGCAGAGACCATTGACCGCAGGGCGCTTGTGGAGCGTAATAATCCTGTGGTGCATAGCGTTGATACCTTGGCGTCGCTGAGTGTCGGCAACGGCGGTTTCGCCGTTACCACCGACGTTACTGGCATGCAGACCTTCCCTGAATATTACCGTGGTGGAGTACCCCTCGGCACCATGAGCGACTGGGGGTGGCACAGTTTCGACAACCCCGAGCTCCTGTGCATAGAGGAGAGCTATAAGGAAGAAGACTTCGGTCATGGTCATAAGGAGCTCTATGCCACGGAGTTTCGTGAGGACGGTCGTCCGCGTCGCGCCGCACAGTGGTATCGTATGAACCCGCACCGCCTGCACCTCGGCTGTAACGGCTTGGAAGTAGATAACCTCAAACCCTCCGACCTTAAGGATATACGTCAAGAGCTTGACATGTCCGTTGGCATGATAACGTCGCGATTTACCATCGGTAACACCCGCTACCGCATCAGAACCGTGTGTCATCCCCGTCGCGATATGGTGGCGTGGCACATATCTGCAGACAAAGGCAGCGCAAGGGTTTGTCTGCGTTTTGCCTATCCTACCGGGAAACACACCGACGACGCCTGCGACTGGAGGGCGGGGAGAAACCACCGCACAGAACTTGTCGGCAGCACCGACAGGAGCGCTCTGCTCCGTCGCACCGTTGACAGCACAACATACTACGTCGCCGTGCGCTGGGAGGAGTCGGCACGCCTCTACGAGAAAGCCCCCAACTACTGGGTTTTAGCTTCCGACGGCGGCAGTCTTACCTACACTTGCGAGTATATGCCCGCAGTCGGAGACTCAGGCAGCGGGAACTTTACTGCCGTTGCAGATGACGAAGACTTCTCTGCCGTTGCTGCACTGTCAGCTAACCATTGGAAGACCTTCTGGCGCGAGGGCGCTGCTGTCGATTTCTCCCATTGCACCGACCCGAGGGCTCGTGAACTGGAGCGTCGTGTGGTACTCAGCCAGTATCTGCTCGCCATACAGTGCTGTGGCGACACCCCTCCGCAGGAGACAGGACTGACCTACAACTCGTGGTTCGGGAAATTCCACATGGAGATGATATGGTGGCACCAGTCGTGGTTGCCCCTTTGGGGACATGCCGACCGTCTGGAACGTACCCTCCGGTGGTACACTGTCGCCGAGCCAGTCGCCCGTCGCATAGCGCAGCGCCAAGGTTTCCGCGGCGTGCGCTGGATGAAGATGACCGACCCCAGTGGCGAGGAAGCACCGTCGAAGGTCGGCAGCTATCTCGTGTGGCAGCAGCCCCACCTTATATATCTTGCCGAACTAGTATATAGGAGTATGCAGCAGCGTCCGTCGTCAGAGCGTGAAGAACTCCTTGACCGCTACGGAGCGCTTATAGACAGTACGGCGATGTGGATGGCAGACTTCCTGACCTACGATGCCGTCGGCAACCGCTATATAATAAAAGGTGTAATACCTGCCCAGGAAACCCTCAAGGCGAGTGTTACCTATAACCCTCCCTTCGAACTGTCCTACTGGCACTATGCCCTGCAGACGGCACAACAGTGGCGCCTCCGCAGAGGCTTGGAGGCGAACCCTGAGTGGACTGCCAAAATCAGTGGATTGTCGCATTTGGCAGTTGGCAGTTCCCCCGACGGCAGTACGGTGTATCTCGCCGCCGAGTCAGCCCCCGACACCTATACCACGAAGAGTCTTATCAGCGACCACCCCGCCGTCCTCGGTGCCGTGGGAGTGCTCCCCGCGAGTCCTCTTGCTGATGCCGCTGTCATGCGCAGCACCGCCGCATGGATATGGGACGGGTGGAACTGGGACCGCACGTGGGGATGGGACTATCCTATGGTGGCTATGAACGCTGCCCGTCTCGGCGACGCCGAGCGTGCCGTCGATGCACTCCTTATGGACAAGCGCACCAACACATATCTCCCTAACGGTCATAACTATCAGGACGGTCGTCTGCGCTGCTATCTTCCCGGCAACGGAGGACTGCTCACCGCCGTCGCCCTTATGTGTGCCGGCTGGGATGGTAGCACGGGAAAGAATCCCGGCTTCCCCGATAATGGGAAATGGGATGTGCGTTGGGAGGGGCTTCTTCCTATGCCGTAGTTTTTACACCTATAGCGTTATACGTTGTATCGTCCGGTATTATCTCTCCCTCGGTAGAAGGCACGAATACCAGTGTCCTGCATTACTTCCAATTTTTCTTAACTTTTTCTTGCGGTCAAAGTCTTCCGGAGTTGTTAAGGTGAACACATATGTCTTCTGTCATCGCGTTAAGTGCCACGCAGTCAGCACGGCTGATATGACGTTTGCCACCGTCGTACTGCCAGGGACTGAGAATGAGCAGACGACCGGCGGCACACGCGTCGAAAAGGGCGTCGGCGGGTTTATAGTAGTCACGGAAACCGTTATCAGTCAAGAGAATGAAAGGGCGCTGTTCCCTCAGCAACACTTGCATTACCTGCTTCTCGTCGGGCGATATGAACGGCGAAACCATCACCGCAGCCTGACGAGCCTTCATAACACAGGCGTTCTTATAGTCGCGCAATTCCCGGTCATCGCCGTGCTGTGCCTTCTCCACCATCGTACGACGTACATGCACTGGGGTGTAGGCGTCCTCCATAAGAAGTGCGGCGTTGCCTACACCGTCGTAACTACGACCGCCGATGACAATGCTCTTCTGAACACGGAAATAGCCGGGCTTCAACCGCTTGGTGGCAAGCCGCTGGGGGTTCATGTCTATATAGCGGATGGTCGTCTGCAACTGACTGTAGCGAGCCATAGGGCGGATAAAAGGCATCTCGGTAAACATCGCCCCTAACCGGTAATAGCCTTCGTCGCCCAACTGCCCCTGCAGCTCCGCCGCCACCTCCTGCAGTTTCCGGCTCCCTTCTTTAAGGGCTTTTAAGGCGGCGTTCGCTTCTTTGTTTTCAGCGCCCCCTTCTTTGTTTCCAGCGTTCGCTTCTTTGTTTTCTCCCCGAATGTCATTCGGGGTAATAAAAGAAGCGGCGCTGGCGGCATTCGGGGTAATAAAAGAAGGACCGGCGTAACTGCATGCCCGCCCCAGCTTCTTCGCTGCCTGCCAAAAGCCCCTCGCTACGGTTCCTATACCTTTCTCCATTCTCCGTTGAACGTACAGCACGGCATGCAGGTGGTCGGGCATCAGGCAGAAATGCAGCACTCTTACCTCTGGACGATATACGTGGATGCTCATCAGACAGTCTATCAGCGCATCGCCGAGGGCTGTGCGCGCCACCTTTGCTTTTGTAGGGTCTCCACCGGGCGTAACGAGCGCACCAAGCACCGGCTGGCGGTCTGTCACCGTCAGGGTTATGTGGTACAGTCCTGCGCCCTTCCATGCGCTCCCGGGCTCCTGCCATTGCCAATGTTCGTGCTCCGTCATATCACTATGATGCAAAGGTACTGTTTCTTTGTGAATAAAACAAACATTTAATAAAACAATGCGTATTTTCCTGTTACGAAAAACAAACAACTTAAAAGGTAAAAAGATTAAAAGTATCAAACTTTAATTCTTTGCTGCCAGGCAAAATCAGGATTTAGACCTGTGGCAGCAATAGCCGATAGAAGAGATGAAACAAGTTAGTTTTTATCAAAAAGAAAGGGCAAGTTATGTCTGTTCGTATCGATATCGACGATGGACTACCAAAAGGCTTCCCGCGTCGTTCCCATCGGCGACATCCATTCTATGATAAAGCGCGTGTCTTAGATTTTATTTCCGAAAACCCGACAGTCGAAGAAAGTTTTAGTTACACTATTTCCATTACATAATTTGTATAATTGCTATAAAATGTCTATCTTTGCACGCAGAAAGACTGGAAAAAGAAAATCATAACAATAATCTTAGATTCATGAAGATAGTATCATTATCCATTACACATCTTATGATGATAATGAAAAACAATGGCCCGCGTCGTGGTTATGCAGCACATCACGAAGGAAATGATAGACAAGTTTATTAGGGAATTACGAAGTAGGAATTAGGAAGTAAATTATACGGAATGAAGAAGTTCTTTTTAGTCTATGGAGCGGCATACCTGTTGTTGTTGGTATTCTTGTTGGGACTACAGTTTGTATATCCTAAACTGGAACTCCACATGCTCCTGAACTCATACCACACAAGACTACAGGACCTGTTCTTTAAATATTATTCTATGATGGCAGAAGGACCGTTGTACGTCCTTGCTCTTCTGCCTATATTGTGGAAGCAGGTGAGGATGACCGTCTTCTTCGCCGTCTGTGAACTGACGGGTGGCGGACTCTTGCAAATCCTGAAACACCTTATCAGCATGCCGCGCCCCCAGAGTGCCTTCGAGAGCGCTCCCGACATGGTGCTGCCGGTGGTGGAGGGCGTCAGCCTGCATAGCAGCAATTCGTTCCCCTCAGGACACGCCTCGACGTTCTTCGTCTTCTTCACGTGTCTTGCGCTATTCCTGGCGTACCGCCATCTGTGCCGTGTCAAGGAACACAAGGCTAAGCCGTGTGTGCTCTTCTACGGTGCACTGCTGCTTACGCTGTTACTCGCAGCGCTGGGCGCCTATTCACGAGTCTATCTCTCGCAGCACTTCCTCTCGGACGTTTGCATGGGTAGCGTTATTGGCTTCTTGACACCATGCCTCATGTTCTACTTCTTAAAGGATAAAATTTTAAAACTCAAGACGAAGGCATCTGTCGCGGATGGCGCCTCATGAGAACGCTCAGGTTAATAACACTCCTCGCCGCAATCGGCGTCAGTATGCACGTTCCGGCACAGGACTGTGTGGCGCAGTTCGTCAAGAAACTTGGCTCCACCATAGACTCTATGGCGGTACGAGGCATAGACCAACGTTATATAGAGGTGCCTAAACGACCGTGGCAGATTATCTCGCGGTGGAACATGAACCAGAGCATAATAAGCATGAGGACGTCGGGAAACATCGATGGCGTAAGCTACAGCGCCAAACCTTCCCTTAAGACACAGATGTCGCACTACGTCGGACTGTGGGTGGGCTACCGCGGCTACGGACTGGGCTATACGGTGAACGTGGGAGGCGACAAGGGCGGATACTTCACCTTCGGAGCTACCGGAAGTTCCTATGGCGTCAATGTGCGCATACACACCTTCGAGAACAGCACACCGAACATCAACCTTAACAGCGACCTCATCCCGGAAAAGAACAAGGCGGAGTGGAACGACATAAAGATGTACGACCCTATAAAGGTGCACACCGTCATTGCCGACGCCTACTACCTCTTCAACGGCAAGAAGTTCTCGTACACCGCAGCCTACGACCAGTCGGTCATTCAGAAACGCTCCGCAGGGTCGCTCATGGCGGGGGCTATGTACTACTACGGACGCATAGACTACGCATCGCCGACCAACGGCGACCTGATATACCTCATGAAGGGCTTGGGACGCATAAAGATGTGGCAGGGCAGTGTAGGCGTAGGCTACGCCTACAACTGGGTGCCAGTGCGAGGACTCCTCGTCAACGCTATGGCAATGCCTATGATAACCTTCGTCAACAGGCTGAAACTCTTCGGCTACGCCACCAACGTGGAGACACTGATGGAAAATCCTGACTTCTGGAACGAAGACATCCCTAGCGATAAGTGGGACGAGTGGTTCTACGGCAGTCTGCGCATAAAACCTATGGGCGACAGGTCGTTCAACAGCGGCGTGACCGTCAACGTCGATGCACGCGTGTCGCTGACCTACAACTTCGGACGCTGCTTCATCAATGCCTACGGACAGTTTAACAACATGCGCTACAGCCATGCCGACAGCCGTGGCTACCTTAACGACTGGTTCATAAACACCTCGCTTGGTGTGAGGCTGTAGGGAAATTATTTATGGTTCATGGTGAATGGTTAAGGGTTCATGGTTATTCGCTCGCTAAATCGTATCTCTGAGCTTTGCTCGAAGATACTCACGCTCGGAAAAACTCAAATATATTTGGTTTTTCGCTCGATTTGCACTATCTTTGCACCGTAGAACTGATAAAACAAGGATTATGGAAGCAAGAACAATCAACGTACACGTCAGCGTACCACGCTCGTACCGGCTTGACCTGTTAGAACAGCAGCTTACGGCATACGCCGAGCAGCTCATTGCTCAGGCTAAACCCTCAAAGAAGACCAGGCATCGGCACGAGGCGCTCTGCGGCATCTTCAGTTCGGATGCTTCGCAGGAAGAACTTATTGAGGACTACCTGAAAGACAAGTATCAACTATAATAATAGGAGAGAGAGGTCATGAAAGTTTTCCTTGACACCAACATCTTCCTTGAGTACTTCGAGCGCAGGCGGCAGTACCAGGCCGTGAGCCAGCTGCTCAGTGCCATCGAGGACGGTCGGCTGAAGGCCGTCGTCTCGGCAGGCTGCGTCTATACATTGGCCTATCTTGTACGCAGTGAACTGAAGCGACAGGGTATCCACCGCCCTGAGCAGACCACAAGATTGCGCCAGACACTCGACATCGTGCTGTCGCTGGCCAACGTAGTGGGCATCAGTCACAAACGAATGGTAAATGGCAACACCGACCCTGCCTTTGACGATATTGAGGACAGTTTCCAGTACCAGTGCGCCCTGCAGAACAAGTGCGACGCGCTCATTACCATCAACCTGAAGGATTTCAGCCGTGCCGACTCGCCGGTGATGGAAATATTGTCGCCCGAGGAGTTTGTAGGAAAATACTTATAAAGATAGTATAACTCTTCTTTCTCAGAGAAAAATATCCGCCGAGACATCCGCAAGGATGCCTCTTTTTTTTATACTTTGAGGAGTACCACTTATTTGGTAAGGCTGTGCACGCATTGGTTCGATTAACATATATTAAGGGGGGAAAGATGGGTTATTAGGGAAATTTCGCTATTTTTGTAGGCAGAATTATTCCAAAAACGCTTAACGATATGTACGAACAGATACTGGAAGATGCGATATTTGGGATGCTTTATGCCGTCGTCACAGTGCTGGCGGCGCTGGGCTGTGTT
>CAMUVE010000048.1:0-16132 GCA_947163985.1 uncultured Prevotella sp. | reverse complement strand
TGTACAATGGAGATAAAAAGAGACATCTATTTGAGTCAATACGTTTAACACGTACAAAAAAAATATTTTTTACCCCTACACTTAACATTTTGGCGTTGCGCCCTTTGTACATCGGGGCTCAAGCCACGTTAAGTGTCTACTAACACTTAACCTACACTTAACGTTAAGTCTATGTTAAGTGTTTGAGCAACACTTAACCTTCCCAAAACGCCGATAAACAGAAGGCGCAGCGGCAATTTTACGCCCAAAACGTTAAGTGTTGATGAAAAATTCTTTTTTCAGAATTCGCCTAAAGCGACTTAAAAGTAGGCTAGTTATTGTGTAAAAGTAGGCTACTTATACAGTGAAACTCGTTCTCAAACACATCGGATTAGGGCTGTTTATAAAAAACAAAAAGGAACAAAGAACTTCTTCTTTGATCCCTCATGTCTTGTTACAGTTAGTGCAAGGATTACTTACCGTGGTTCTCGTCAGAAACAGTGAGCTTCTTACGACCCTTTGCACGACGTGACGCTAATACGCGACGTCCGTTCTTTGTAGCCATTCTCTCGCGGAAGCCGTGCTTGTTCACTCTTCTTCTGTTGTGTGGCTGAAATGTTCTTTTCATTGTTTTATTTATTTTATTTGTTATTATTCGTCGAATTCGGGCTGCAAAATTACACATTTATTTCTAACCTTGCAAGTTTTTTCGAAAAAAAACGTAATCTCTCATAGATAATTCATTATATTTTCGTACCTTTGCAGTCGAAATTACAAACAAAGAGACAATAATTATGATTAAATCACAAGACATCAAGAAAGGAACCTGCATCCGTATGGACGGCAAGTTGTATTTCTGCATTGACTTCCTGCACGTTAAGCCAGGAAAGGGAAACACCATCATGCGTACCACACTGAAGGACGTTGTCAGCGGTCGTGTACTGGAGAAGCGCTTCAACATCGGCGAAGCTCTCGAGGATGTTCGCGTAGAGCGCCGTCCCTACCAGTATCTCTACCTTGACGGAGCTGACTACATCTTCATGAACCAGGAGACATACGACCAGATTCCTATCGCCAAGGACCTCATCACCGGTGTTGACTTCATGAAGGAGAGCGACATTGTGGAAGTTGTCAGCGACGCTGATACCAACACTATTCTTTACGCTGAAATGCCTGTAAAGACTGTGCTTAAGATTACACACTCTGAGCCGGGCATCAAGGGCGATACCGCCACAAACGCTACCAAGCCGGCAACACTGGAGACCGGCGTTGAGGTACGTGTACCGCTGTTTGTCAACGAGGGCGACCTCATCCAGGTTGACACCCGCGACGGCAGCTATCTGCAGCGTATGAAGGATTAACTGAGCCTCTCCCCCAACCCCTCCCCAAATAGGAAGGGGAGTCTTACCAGTAAAATGAGATATAGTATTATCGTTCCCGTCTTCAACCGTCCCGATGAGGTTGACGAGTTGCTCGACAGTCTGACACGGCAGACCGTTAAGGACTTCGAGGTGATAATCGTGGAAGACGGCTCGACAAAGACATGCAAGGATGTTTGCGAGAAATACGCAAGCATCCTTGATTTGCATTATTACTTCAAAGAAAATTCCGGACCGGGTCAGAGCCGTAACTATGGTGCAGAGCGTTCTAAAGGTGAATATCTGCTGATATTAGACTCCGACGTAGTGCTGCCGGACAGGTATATTGAGAATTTAGAGTTGAGAATTGATAATTATGATATGCTTCAAGGCACGAACACTAACGGCATGCAAGGTAATCACGCTCAAGGCACGAACAACGACGGCATGCAAGGTAATCACGCTCAAGGCACGAACAACGGCATGCAAGGTAATCATAATTCTAAATTCTCAACTCTCAATTCTCAATTAGCAGCCTTCGGCGGTCCCGACGCTGCTCACCCCTCGTTTACCCCGACGCAGAAAGCTATCTCCTACTCCATGACGTCGTTCTTTACTACCGGAGGCATTCGTGGTGGAAAGAAGAAATTGGACAAATTCTACCCCCGTTCCTTCAACATGGGCATTCGCCGAGACGTTTATATGCAGTTAGGAGGATTCACGAAGATGCGCTTCGGCGAGGACATAGACTTCTCATACCGCATCTGCGAAGCCGGCTACACCCCGCAGCTGCTGCCCGAAGCATGGGTGTGGCACAAGCGACGTACCGACTTCCGCAAGTTCTTCCGTCAGGTATATAACAGCGGCATAGCACGCATAAATCTTGAGAAGCGACACCCTGGAACAATGAAGCTCGTTCATCTGCTGCCCGCTGCATTCACCATAGGAGTGACCATACTCATCCTCATAGCCGCCTTCGGGCGCATCATGATGGTCTATGGCAACGCCGAGGACTTCCGCTCGTGGTATTATCTGGTAGTGGCGGCGTTAGCACCGCTACTTCTCTACTCATTATTAATATTTGCCGACTCGTCGCTGAAAAACCACAGTGTGAAAGTAGGGGCGCTGTCCGTTCCCGCCGCTTTCATACAACTTATGGGCTACGGCACGGGATTCCTTGTATCGTGGTGGAAACGCTGCGTGCTGGGCAAAGACGAATTTCACGCCTTTGAAAAGAATTTCTACAAATGAGCACCGAAAAACTGAACATCAACCAATGGGCGGAAGAAGACCGTCCGCGCGAGAAACTCATGCGACTTGGAGCCGAAGCGCTCAGCGATGCAGAGCTACTGGCGATACTCGTAGGCTCTGGTTCGACGAAGGAAACTGCGGTAGAACTGATGAAACGAGTGCTCAGCGAATGCGATAACAACCTGAACACCTTAGGGAAAATGACTATCGGCGAGCTGTGTAAGTATAACGGCATCGGCGAGGCAAAGGCAATAACCATCATTGCTGCCTGCGAACTGGGAAAGCGACGCCAGCACGAGAAGGTGAAGGAACGCAAGAAGATAAGTAACTCGCAGGACATATACGAATATATGCACCCCATAATGCAGGACCTTAATACCGAAGAAGCGTGGGTGCTGCTGATGAACCAAAACTTCAAACTCATAAAAAGCGCGAGGATATCAAGAGGAGGAATAACTGAGACGTCGGTGGATGTGCGCATAATAATAAAGGAGGCAGTACTTGCCAACGCCACCGTGATAGCACTGTGTCATAACCACCCTTCGGGGAATATCGAGCCAAGTGCTGAAGACAATAGAATAACAGAGAAAGTGAGGATGGCATGCAAAACGATGCGACTGCATTTTCTGGACCACGTGATAGTGACGGACGGAGGGTATTATAGCTTTCACGATAACGGGAGATAACACCCCACAATATAATAATGTACGCGCGAGAGCGGGAAGCATTTTGTTGACATTTTAAACAATTTGCAACGAAAAGAACACTTTTTGCGTTAAATATTTGCAAATTGTAGAAAAAACATGTAATTTTGCAGGCTCGAATATACTATTTAGAATAAAATATAAAAATAAGATAAAAATAACTTATGGGAAAAAGACTACTATTATCATTGTTCTCCCTACTGTTTTCAGCGGGGATTGCTATGGCGCAGACCGTAGTATCGGGAACCGTCGTCTCTGCAGAAGACGGTGAGCCTATCATCGGTGCTTCAGTGCTCATCAAGGGTACTAAGCAGGGTGTTGCTACGGACATCGACGGAAACTTCTCCATCAAGACGAGTCAAAGCAATCCTTACGTAGTTATCAGCTACATTGGTATGCAGACGGTAACTCTGAAAGGAAAGCAGGGAATGCAGATTAAGATGGAGCCCGACCAGACAACACAGCGTCTCGACGAGGTCGTTGTTACGGGTATCCAGAAGATGGACAAACGATTGTTTACAGGAGCAACCACAAAGGTGGATGCAGAGAAGACGAAACTGGACGGTGTTGCCGACGTATCACGTTCCCTTGAAGGTCGTGCCGCCGGTGTGAGTGTGCAGAACGTGTCAGGTACCTTCGGTACAGCACCGAAGATTCGTGTGCGTGGTGCTACCTCAATCTACGGACAGTCACAGCCTCTGTGGGTTGTCGATGGTGTCATCCTTGAGGATGGTGTTCAGCTCAGCGCTGACGTCCTCTCTTCAGGTGACGCTAAAACGCTTATCTCTAACGCCGTTGCCGGACTTAACGCCGACGACATCGAGTCGTTCCAGGTTCTTAAGGACGGTTCTGCAACATCAATCTATGGTGCGCAGGCTATGGCGGGTGTGATTGTCATCACAACCAAGAAAGGTAAGGCAGGTCACAGCAGCATCAACTATACAGGTGAGTTCACATACCGTCTGAAGCCATCATACAACAGCTACAACATCTGTAACTCTCAGGAGCAGATGGGTATCTACAAGGAAATGGCTTCCAAGGGCTGGTTGGAGTTCACGAACCTTGCTCTGGGTTCTTCATCTGGTATCTACGGTACCATGTACAAGCAGATTGATACCTACAACGAGACAAGTGGTCAGTTCGGAATTCCTTATACCGAAGCTGCCATGAACGCATACCTGCAGCAGGCAGAAATGAGAAATACCGACTGGTTCGACCTGCTGTTCAACAACAACATCATGCAGAACCACTCTGTCAGCATCTCTACAGGTTCAGAGAAGGCTAACCTCTATGCATCACTCTCAGCAATGGTTGACCCAGGATGGTACAAGGATAGTAAGGTTAACCGTTACACGGCAAACATGAACGCTACGTTCAACCTGTCGAAGAAGCTGACCTTCACGCTGCGTACTAACGGTAGCTTCCGTGACCAGAAGGCACCAGGTACTATCAACCAGGAGCCCGACGTGGTAAGCGGTGAGATTAGCCGACAGTTCGATATCAACCCGTTCAGCTACGCTATGAACACATCACGTGCGCTGGACCCCAACGAGACATACACACGTAACTATGCTCCGTTCAACATCTTCAAGGAGTTGGACAACAACTACATTGACCTCAACGTAACGGATATGAAGTTCCAGGGTGAGCTCTCTTACAAGCCTATCCTCGGACTCGAGATAAACCTGTTAGGTGCGTTCCGTACTTATACTTCAAGTCAAGAGCACTTTGTACTGAACAGCTCTAACCAGGCAGAGGCATACCGTGCTGGTGTTGACGACCCTAACATCCGCGACAACAACGTATTCCTCTACACAGACCCAGACAAACCAAACTCACTGCCTATATCAGTGATGCCTTCAGGAGGTATCTACACCACTGACCATAACAACATGCGTCAGTGGAACTTCCGCGGTACTGTTAACTACAACAAGGTTTGGAACGACACTCACATCTTCAACGCGCTTGCAGGTATGGAGGCTAACAAGGTTGACCGCGACAATACATACAACAGCGTTTATGGTGTTGACTACAACAACAGCCGCGTGGTAACCATCACTCCGGAATTCTACAAGCAGGCTAAGGAGGAAGGTACAACCCTTAACTCTTTCGCCCGCAACTGGAACCGCCGTCTGGCATGGTTCGCTAACTTGAACTATTCTTATAAAGGTATCTATGCCCTCAACCTTACTGGTCGTTACGACGGTTCTAACCAGCTGGGTAAGGCGACAAGTTCACGTTGGTTGCCTACATACAACGTAAGTACATCGTGGAACGCCCACGAGGAGAAGTTCATGCGCAACTGGATTGAGCGTACAGGAGGTAAACTCTCACACGCCACACTGCGTTTCTCATACTCTCTCGTAGGTGAGCAGACAACAGCATCCAACGCGCTGCCTATCTACCGCGCTCTTAACGTATGGCGTCCTCAGGGCGACCAGCAGGAGGTGGGTATCGAACTCTACCAGTTGGGTAACTCAGACCTTACATACGAGAAGAAGCATGAGTTCAACATCGGTGTTGACCTTGGTTTCTTCAACAACCGCATCAACTTGGTTTCTGACTTCTACTGGCGTCGTAACTTCGACCTTATGGGATACGTTAACACTCAGGGTGCCGGCGGTCAGATACAGAAGTTCGGTAACGTAGCAACGATGCGCTCACACGGTATGGAGTTCACGCTGTCAAGTAAGAACATCTCTAATAAGGACTGGACATGGACTACCGACCTTACACTGGCTTACAGCAAGACAAAGATTACCGACCTGCTGGCACAGAGCCGTGTTATAGACCTCGTAGGTATCAACGGATACATGCGTCAGGGATATGACCACCGTGCACTGTTCTCTATTCCTTTCGTAGGAATCAACGACCAGGGTATTCCTATGATTATCAACGAGGACGGTAAGGTTACCACAACAGATATTAACTTCCAGGAGTATGAGAAGTTAGGTTTCCTGAAGTACGAAGGTCCTACAGAACCTACTACTACCGGTGGTCTCAACAACACCCTGCGTTGGAAGAACTGGCGTCTGAATGTGTTCGTAACATATTCTTTCGGCAATAAGATTCGTCTTACGCCGACATTCGCAGCTGCTTACTCTGACCTCGACGCTATGCCTAAGGAATTCAAGAACCGCTGGATAGCTCCTGGCGACGAAAAACAGACAAGCATCCCAGGTATTGCCAGTCTGCGCCAGTACTACAGCGACACACAGATTCGTTATGCTTACAACGCATACAACTACTCTACAGCACGTGTTGCCGACGGAGGTTTCATTCGTCTGAAGAACATCTCTCTGACTTACGACTTCCCACGCACATGGATTAACAAGATTGGTCTTAACTCTGCATCACTCAAGGTGGACGCTACCAACCTCTGGCTTATCTATGCTGACAAGAAACTTAACGGTCAAGACCCAGAGTATGCTAACGTAGGTGGTGTGTCTTCACCTCTTGCTAAGCAGTTCACAATGACTGTTCGTCTTGGAATGTAATATGTATATGAGTAAAACTAAGTTTATTGAGAAGAAATGAAAGCAATTAAATATATAAAATACACTTTGGCAGCAACGATGGCGGTGACGCTGGCTTCATGCAGCGATTTCCTTGACCAGCTGCCCGATGAGCGTACAGAACTCAATACAGACGACAAAGTTGAGCAGTTGCTGATGACGGCATACCCCAACACTAACTACAGTTGGCTGTGCGAGCTCTCAAGCGATAACCTTATTGATAATCAGGCTCCTCACCTGCCTTCAGGTCCATGGGACCCACAGGTGTTAGGTCACTATAACTACAGTGCCTACGACCGTATGGACGACGAGATATTCCGTTTTGACCCTGCTAACTCAGCGACACACAACTCTTGGGACTCTCCAGGTATGGTGTGGGACGGTTACTATGGTTCAGTAGCTGCTGCCAACGCTGCACTGGAAGCACTGGACAAGATGCGCACTCCAGATGGCAAGTTGACAAAGCACCAGGAAAACCTGCGTGCCGAAGCTCTGCTGATACGTGCATATAGCCATTTCATTCTCGTCAACATCTTCTCTCCTGCTTACAAGGACGAAGAGACAAGTGCTACCGAGGTGGGTATTCCTTACGTTACAGAGCCTGAGACAACACTCCGTAAGAACTACGACCGTTCTAACGTAAAGAACGTCTATGACAACATACAGAAGGACCTTGAAGAGGGACTGGCAAACGTAAGCGATGCATATTACAAGAAGCCTAAGTACCACTTCAACACTCAAGCTGCTCACGCCTTCGCAGCACGCTTCTATCTCTACAAGCGCAACTACGAGAAGGTTATAGAGCACGCCAACGCTGTGCTTGGTACCGACTCTGCTTCTGTTGGTAACATGATGATGAACTACGCAGTATTCACAGACTGTGCTACTGCTGACGACTACGCTAACGCTTGGCATAGCCCTGACCGCAACAACAACCTTCTGTTGCTGACGACTTACTCTGTTTACGAGCGTCGTTGCTACGGCTACCGCTACTCGCTGGCAAGTACTGTAGCACGTGATGTGCTCATGATTCACAACTCTCCACTGTGGAGCGGCTACTATGCTTCGCCAATAGCTCTTGTCGGCGGTTTTATCTTCAGCAGCTCTATGGCTGACTACGGTTTCTTCACCACAAAGGTGGGTGAGCACTTCGAATACTCTAACAAACTGGCTGGTATCGGCTCGCCTCATAACATAGTACGCGCCTTCACATCTAACGAACTTCTGTTGGAGCGTGCTGAGGCTAACATAATGTTAGGCAACATAGAGGCTGCTAAACGCGACCTCCGCTGGTACTGGAACTGTTCTATCGACAACTTCTCAGCTGCCGACAAACAGGCTTACTTTGACACAGGACACATTAAGTACCTCACCGACGACATATTCTATAGGTACTATATGCCAGGAGAGAACAACCCTAACTGTTTCGACGACTGGAACTTCACACAGCAGAACATAAGCAGCAGCTTCATCGTTCCTCAGGACCGCGTGCAGTTCATGAACTGTCTCAACGACTTCCGTCGCTTCGAGACATGTAACGAAGGTCTTCGTTTATTCGACCTCAAGCGTTGGGGTATAGAATGGGCTCACGACATTGGTAACGAAGGTGTACCTTATATTATGACAGGCAAAGACGTACGTAGAGCAATTGAAGTGCCTTGGGAGACTCTCTCTGCAGGTATCGCCACATCACGTCCTACAACTACAGCAAACGTTGGAGGTCCTGTTCCTACTAACGACACTCGTAAGTTTAGAATACAAGAAAAATAAGAATAGGAGGACATAAAGAATGAAAGCAAAACTTAGCATATTAATAATTGCGGCAGTAGCAATGGTCAGCTTCACGCTGGGCTCTTGCTCTGACGACAATCTGGGTGCGTCAATCTTCGACACGGTGGACCACCCATTAGACAAGTCCCTGTACACGTTCCCGCTGGATACCTTCGTAAAGGTGAACTTCCAAGAGCCGTACAACGTACGTTATATGTACAAGATGCAGGATATGAGTCTCAGCTCATCAGACCTGCAGAAGAACCTCACTCCTTGCTCTTACGACAAGAGTGTTGACCTTGCTACGCTGGCAAAATACCTTTGGTTCGACATCTACAAGGAACTTGCCAACCAGCACGAGATATTCCTCAAGAAATACAGTCCACGTATTATTCACATCATAGGCTCTAAGTCGCTCAACGTCTCTCAGGGTACTGAGACGTTGGGTGTTGCCGAGGGCGGTCTGAAGATTTCGCTCTACAACGCCAACAACCTCAGCGTTGACGACATAGACATGATGAACGAATACTTCTTCAAGACTATGCACCACGAGTTCGGACACATCCTCGACCAGACCATCTCACGTCCCTTATTATTCAACTTGCTTTCTAACGGACAGTACGATGCTTCTGGTTGGACAAACACTCCTGACTCTGTTGCTGCAGGTCGTGGTTTCGTTTCACCATACGCTTCAAGTATGGCACGTGAGGACTGGGTAGAGGTACTTGCTAACTACGTTACTCGTGACACACTTTCATGGAATATCTTGCTGGGCTCAGCAGAGTATGAGTGGGAGGAAATCGACATAGAGAGCGAGTCTGCATATAAAAAGTTGATTACTCCGGGATGTAACCTCGACACCATAGGTTACTACAAGGCCGACAAGAGTGGTAACGGCGATAATAAGGTTTACCGTCGTGTATGTGTACGCAACGCTGCAGGCAACGTTGAGAAAGACGAGAACGGCAACCCAATATGGGTGCATAAGTCTGGTATCGACGGACGTTCGCTTATCCTCACAAAACTTGACATGGTTCGTGCTTGGCTGAGCAACAACTACGGCATAAGCATCGACGCTATGCGTAAGATGGTTCAGCAGCGTACTTACCTCACCGACAGCAAGGGCGACTTTGTCATCAAGAACGGCAAGCTTGTGAACCGTTTCTCTTACAACAACTACGAGTTAATGAACAGCCTGCGCAATCAGGTTGAGAAATATAAGGAATTACAACCAAAGAACTAAAAATACTGAGATATGAAGAAAATATTTTCCACGATACTGATTCTATCAACTGTTCTCAGTATCACAAGTTGTAAATACGAAGAAGACGACATCTGGAACCAGTCGGCTGCAGAGCGTATAGAGACCGTCTCAAAGAATTATGCAGAGACACTCATGAGCTCAAAGGGTGGTTGGGCTATGCAGTACTACCCTACTAACTCTAATAGTTACCCCAGTGGCAACGGCTACCTGTTAATGGCAAAGTTCGCCGATAAAGGTACTGTAACAATGGGTATGAAGAACGTGTTCAGTTCAAACGCATACCGTGAGGATGTTTCTACATGGGACATCAACAAGGACCAGGGTCCCGTGTTGTCATTCAGTTCATACAACACATGTATCCACGTCTTCGCAGACCCCTACGACCTGCCATTTACAGGCACAAAGGATGATGAGGTTAACGAAGAAGGCAAGGGAGCACAGGGCGACTATGAGTTCTCTATGATTGAAGTTCCCACTGACGGCAACCACATTCTTCTGATGGGTAAGAAGCGTAACTCATACACCTATCTTACACCTGTTCCAGAAGGTACGGACTTCAAAACATATATTGAAGACTGTCAGAAGGTAACGGCAGATTTCTTCCCAACAACAAACCCACTGGAGTATCAGATTCTGTTGCCAGACTCAACAATCAATACATACCAGTTCTCTTCAGGACTGACAACACTCTACCCCGCTGGCACAGACCGTGTAATGACAGGTGTTGTAAATTCATACCTCATAACCAACTATGACGGTAAGTACTACCTGCGTTTCCGCGACGCACTGAAACTGAAGGACGGCTCGAAAATAAACAATTTCGTTTACAACAAAGAAGAGGACGTATTCAAGGGTGTTGAGAACGAGAACTGCAAGATTGTAGGTCCGGATATGGCTACCTTTATTGAAAGCAAGTTCGACGACGGTAGGTCATGGGCTATGATGAACAATACTGACATGTCTGTAAAATGTTTGGCTATCTACTCAGCACTGGTTGTTGATTTTAAGAACATCTTGAAAGCAGACATCAAGGGAATAACGTTACGTAAGAACAACGGAAAACTCTCTTTGGTAATCAACTATGGTGCAGGCATACGTCCACAGTCTTTGAGCTTTAACATTGACAGTTATACCTTGGAAAATGGAAAATTCTCTATTGGCAACGTAACTACAGATACGGATAACGGAAAGAAGATTCTTGAGACAAAGGCTATGCAAGCTTTAGTCAACTCCCTCAAGCAGCCAAACACCATTTCTCCTGCAACAACTCAATACAATCCTAACGTTCTGCGTCTAGATAACGACAACGACGCTGAACTATGGCTTACAATAACACTAAAATAAATATCTATTTTTAATTAAAAACATTAAAGTATGAAAAAGTTTACATTAATGATGATTGCTATGCTGGTATCAGTTGTCAGCATGGCTGGTACTCCAAAGAAAAACTTTGCTCCATCTAACGCGGTGAAGAGCATGTTGAAACCAGGTTTCCTCCAGAAGAAGGTAGATCTCGGTGCAGAAAGAGTATCTCTCAAGGGCAAGACTTCGTTTAAGGAAGCTTTCAGAACTGTTTCTGACGAACCAGCAGTTACTCCTAATGAATTAATTCTTGCAAGTCAGTATTCATACGATGAACTTTACGGAGGTATGATTATTGATTATCCTGTAGAGGTTGCATACTATGTTATCAGTGATAATAATATTACATTGCAACTGAATGACTTATTAGTGCTTGAGGGTACTATTGCTATTGAAGAAGGAAATGAAGTTGTTACCTTCAAAACTGGCGAGGTCGTTGCTACAAAGACTTCTACAGGTGAGGAGTTCGTACTCAAGTGCTGTGACTGGGATAAAGAGAATCATGTGTTGGTACCTAATGACAATACAATCACAGGTTATATCTTCCGTGATGATGCAGGTAATGTAACTGATATATATATTCCTGTATTACAAGCACAAGATGAAACTTTAACAAATATGATTGGTGTTGTTGGTAGTGTTTCTGGTGTTGCTATGGGTGGTGCTAACTACGATATGGTTGCCGAGGCAAGTGGTCGTACATGGGTTGCAAAAGTTACAGGTAAGGACTTCCCCGAAACACAAGAAAGTACAGAACTTACTCCTTTTGAAAACGAGGCAAAGGCTTTCCTTTACCAGCAGAACGAAGACGGCTCTCTCGACGTCCTCATCAATGGCATAAACAACTGGTATCCAAAATCTTACACATGTGTTACATGGTCTGCAGATGGTACAACAGCTAACATCGCAAACAAACAGAATATTGGTCACTTCAGTTGGTCTCAAGGTCAAATTGCTGGTGCAGAAGCACTTGCTGTCAATGTTGCTTATCTTTTCAATGGTACCAATTATACCCCAGTAGAAGCTGGTACTAAATTAACTGTTAGTGACACCGACAATGGAACGCTGATGACCAGCAATGATAATGATGGTATTTACATGGTACTCCTTATATTCAATGAGGCATTTGATGAGGAATACTCTGGTATTTATAACCAATCAGCAGAGTTGAACATCCTCATCACAAATGAAGAGTCTGCTATATCTACAGGCATCAAGGAAGTTAACACAACAAACAATCCTCTGAAGTCTAACGCTGCTACTTACAACCTTGCAGGTCAGAAGGTAGGTAAGGACTACAAGGGTATAATTGTTCGCGACGGTAAGAAATTCATCGTTAAGTAATAGTAGAAAACAAAATATCCTATACACAAGCGGGCGCGTCTTTTATGATGCGCCCGCTTTTTTCATGTCTCAGAGTTTTCGGAAGTTAACTCCTTAGCTTCTTAACCTCTTTAACTTCTTGACATTTTAATTGCTTAACATCTTAACTCTTTAACCCCTTAACTTTAACATTTTTTATTTTTAGGTTTAATACACCCCCCGTTTTGCTCTTGACAAGCGGGCGACGTTGTTGTAAATTTGCAGCCAGGAAAAAACGAGGTCAAAGGGTGTAAGGGTGTTAAAGCCCTGTGTTTATCGGGGCTAAAGCGCCACACCCCAGGGTGTAAGGGTGTGGTAAGGGTGTGAAAAACCGACGGCTTTTCGGGAAATTCTCTAGAGAATTTGTCACGAAAGCATAGGTTTTGTCGGAGTAAAGCATAGGTTTGACCGGAAATTCTCCAGAGAATTTTCCCCGAAACCTACGGAATGGCTTAAAGAACATAATTGTTTAACTATAAAAACTGTAGAAAAATGATGAAAAAGGAATTAAGAAGTAGCGGACTTTGTGTAAGAATGGAGTATCTGCACAGACGCTTTATGAAGGAGAAAGTGGTTAGTCTCAGCGACGTTCACCGATGGATTGTCGAGGAGAAGTTCCGGAAACGTGTCGATGCGGTGCGCGGCAAAGAACTGATAATGACCCGCGAAGGTATGGAGGCAGGATATGTTGCCGCCGAGGAGTTGCCGCGGGTGTATATTGCTGATACTGTGGGACTAGTACTATTATCTGTGCGCGTTGAGGACATGGAGCAGTTGGAGTCGCTGCGCAAGCGTGTGAACGTGTTTCCCCAGACGGTGCTTTCGTTTGTGGGAAGCTCGGGGCGTAGTCTGAAAATAGTGATGCGCTTTGCACTACTCGACGGCGGTATGCCGACGGAACCTCGTGACATAGAGCTGTTCAGGCAGTACGCCGTGCGCCGTACCGCCGACTATGTCTTTGCTACGACGGGACTACATGCCGACGAGCGCGGCTGTCGCCACTTCCGTTTGTCGGCAGACCGTCTGGCAATGTATAACGCTAATGCTCTTGCTGTAAGGATGCCGCAACCTACGGAACCTTTGGACGAGAAGACAGCGCCCATCATGAGGCAGAGTGAGGAGCCGGCGCTCAGTAAGGATGTCCTTCCCGGATACACCCGACAGGAAATGGAGCTGTTGAAGTTTAATATGGTTTGCAGGAAGATAGCCTTCGGCAGTCGTAAAGATGCCGACGAGCACCTGTTGACGCTGGCATCGGAGTGTAGAAAGGCGGGCATCGACCGTGAAGTGGCAACGAAGTGCATACTCGCTTTCTACGAATATCGTAAGAAGGAGTCGCTCGTCAGGACAGCAATGGAAAATGCGTACTGCAAGCACCGTCAGGGTCTGCGCAGTCCTATAGAGCCAACGCTGATGCACCAGCAGCTGATGAATGCTTTCCTGAAACGTCGCTATTTGTTCCGTCGGAATACTGTTACGGGCGAGATAGAATACCAGGAGAAGGGGCGCTACATCATGAGTTGGCGACCCTTTACCGACGCTGTGCGCAACGACATAAACAATGCCGCCATTGACGAGGGCATAAAGGTGTGGCCGCGAGATATGGACCGCATGCTTGAATCAACGAGGATAACGGAGTACGACCCCGTGAGAGAGTGGATTGACAGCCTGCCGGAGTGGGACGGTCGTGACCGTCTGGCGGAACTTGCCGGGCGCGTTCCCACGCAGACAGCCTGCTGGGAAGACGACTTCAAGGTATGGATGCGTTCAATGGTCAGCCAGTGGATGGGGCGCAACAGGAAGTACGGAGCACAGATGGTGCTGATGCTCGTCGGGGCGCAAGGCACAAGGAAGTCAACATTTATGAGGATGCTTCTGCCCGAGGAGTTGTCGCCGTTCTACATAGACCGCATAGACTTCACCAATAAGAAAGAGGCACTGCGCGCCCTGAACAGGTTCCTGCTGATAAACATTGACGAGTACGACCAGATTTCACCCACGCAGACGGCTTATCTGAAGCACCTCATACAGCGTAGCGATGTCAAGGAGCGTAAGATGTACGAGACGACGTACCAACAGCTGCAGCGCTATGCTGCCTTCTGTGCCACGACAAACAGTCTGCACCCGCTGAAGGACGACAGCGGGAGTCGCCGCTATCTGGTTGTGGAGGTGAGCAGTCGGATAGACACTGACGTGAGTGGCGACAGACAGATAGACTACAGACAGCTCTATGCTCAGATTATCAGTGAGATAAGGGCAGGCGAGAGTTACTATTTCGACGGTAGCAGAGAGCAGCGCATACAGGAGCACAACGCAGAATACTACGAAGCGCCAACGGTGGTGTCGCTCTTCGACGATATTTTCACAAAGCCACAAGCCGGTGACAAGGTGATGCACATGAGCCCCACGGAGATACTCGCGACAATACATAAAAAGTGTCGCGTGAACGTGATAAATCAGTCGAACGCAACACTCATAGGCTCGTATCTTAAGCGCTGCGGATATAAAAAAGTATATAGGAGTTACATGCTTTCCTTACGCCGGTAGCACAACACCCTTACCACACCCTTACACCCTGGGGTGTGGTGCTTCAGCCCCGATAAACACAGGGCTTTAACACCCTTACACCCTTAACCATTAAAAATTTATACAATTATGAAATACAGAATAGTTAAAGAGAACAACAGTTCACGGAAAAACTTCGGTAAGTACAAGGCTGTGGCAGTTCATTACGACACCATAGAGACTGCCGATATTGAGCAGGAGATACAAGACAACTGCTCGGCGACGGCAGGTGATGTGGCTCTGGTGATGACGGAGCTGACGGAAACCATTATGCGTCACCTTAAACGTGGTGACAGAGTACGTCTTGACGGCATAGGGCTGCTGAAACTTGAGATAGAAAGCGACAAGGTTGACACCCCGGAGGAGTTCAACGTGAAGAAGAACATCCGCAACATCCGCCTGCACGTAATCCCGGAAAGCTACAACGGAAAACAGGAAATGTACGACGGGATAAGCCTTGAGCGCTTACAAGTATAAATTTTGGGGAATCAGTCGTGCATATTTTGCGCGTGGCAGGCATCAACCACTGTAATGGTGTCGCCTTCGATGGTGTAGGCATAGTACCATCGGTCGGTATTCGCCATATGGTAGCCCGCCCATCGGCTGATGGTAGGGCGGCGGCGAGGTAGCGTTCTCTCTATGGCGTAGATGGCGAAGAATGCGTCGCGCACATTACGCTCCATATCTTCGTAGGAATAAGTGTGCTGGTACTTCCTGGCCACGTTCCGATAGAAACTTCTTATCTTGGCAGCCGAGCGCTTGGTGTAGAAATACTTATACTGCATATTCCTTGTCGTAGACGGCCTTGATGTCCTTCATCGTCAGTTCGTAGGCCTCTTCTGGCGTATATAGTTCCTTGTCCATATCGGGAAAGTCCTCCTCAAGTGGCATGTCAGGCAGCATCCTTGTCTGTATGGGCTTGACACTCTCTATGAGTATCGACACCAACTCCAGCTTCTGGCTGTCGTCCATGTCCTTCACCATTTCGCGGTAGTAGCTCAT
>CAMUVE010000047.1:0-16150 GCA_947163985.1 uncultured Prevotella sp. | reverse complement strand
TTCTTTTATTACTGAACGCCCTTGAGGACCAACCCCCTCAGGGGCGTTCTTATTTACATTATTGGGAAGTCTTCTATGTGTTCTATTTCTGGTTTTCCACTTGGTGTCGGTGATACAGTAATGACATCAAATCTAATTTCCAGATCGATTCTTTTGCTTTTAACGTAATGATTAATAGAACGTTTTAAGTTCTTGAGTTTTTGATAGTTAACTGCTTCAATAGGACTTGTGAGACTGCTGAATTTTCTAGTTTTTACTTCTATGAAAACAATAGTATTATTTATGGTTGCAATAATGTCTATGTCTCGATGTCCTGATTTCCAATCACGCTCCAAGATAGTATATCCTTTCTGTCTAAGATATATGGTGGCTGTTTTTTCGCCCCATTTCCCGAGTTCGTTATGCGAAGCCATAATTCTATAGTTATCAGATTTAAATTATTCTGCAAAAATAATAATTGTTGTGGTTATTTCCAAATAAAATAGTAACTTCCTTTTGCATTTCTCTCAACTTTTAGTAACTTTGCGCTCAGTATGATAAGAAAGATAATATTAACGCTTGTAATAGCTATAGTTTCGATATATGCCAACGCCCAAACGGACTATGAATATGTTGAGTGTGAGGATACGTGCAGACATATTCATGGTATAGACATTAGTCACTATCAGGGAAAAGTATTCTGGGAAGCTGTTGGGCAGAATGGAAAGATGTCGTATGTTTATTTGAAAGCGACAGAGGGGGGGGATCGTATAGACCATATGTATGAGGAGAATATTATATTGGCACACAGATATGGTTTGAAAGTTGGTTCTTATCATTTCTTCCGTCCAAGGACTGAGTTGAAGAAGCAGCTTGAGAATTTCAAGATGCAATGTCGTCCTGGTGATCAGGACCTTATTCCCATGATAGACGTGGAGAGTATAGGCGGTTTGCGTGTAGAGGAGTTTCGGGATTCACTTGACACTTTTCTGAAGATGGTTACCGAGGCATACCATCAACGTCCGCTTGTATATACAGGTAGGAATTTCTACAATAAATATATGCAAAGTCTTATTGACGACTATCCCCTTATGATTGCGATGTATGGAGATGTAGAGCCCGTATTGGCTGATGGGCGCGACTACATGATATGGCAATATACCGCTAAGGGAGCCATAGGTGGTGTTAAGGGTTATGTTGACAAAAGTCGTTTTATAGGAAGGCATAGTATGAGAGAAATCAGATTTCGGCACAATTTTTGATAGATGGTAAAGAAAAGAGGAAATAACATATGAATCAGTTTTCACAAAAAGTGTCTGAGATATTGGCATTCAGCCGCGAAGAAGCAGTAAGGCTAGCATCACGTTCTGTTGGTCCTGAGCATCTTTTGTTGGGTATTCTTAGAGATAAGAATGGTCCTATAATAGAGATGTTTAACCATTCCAACGTGAATATTCAATCCGTTAAGGAAGGACTCGAGAACAAAGTGCGAGAGGAAGAAGTTCTTTTTCCTATCAATACGCAGGAACTTGTATTGAATGAAAAGGCAAACAATATATTAAAGTTGGCAGTACTAGAGGCAAGAAAAAGCTCAAGCAATGTGGTTGAGCAACAGCACTTGCTGTTGGCAATACTTCACGATAATTGCGAAAACGGAGCGAAACAGATATTAGAACTTAACAATATGACATACGAAGACGCATTAATATATTTAAGACCAGTAAGCAGTACTCCTCAGGGAGGTATAAGTATGCCTGCAGAAGAAGAGGAAGAAGAGAATGAAGAGAAGTCTTCAGCAAAAGGTTCTTCTCAACAGACTACTACTACCACCACACGTCAGGCTTCGGGAAAGTCTTCCACCCCAGTTCTTGATGCCTTTGGAACAGACCTTACAAGAATCGCCGGTGAGGGGAAATTAGATCCTGTAGTAGGTCGTTCACGCGAGATAGAACGTGTAACAGAAATACTATGTAGAAGGAAGAAGAATAATCCGATACTTATCGGGGAACCTGGTGTTGGAAAGAGTGCTATAGTAGAAGGTTTGGCACAACTTATAAACAAGCGTCATGTCAGTCCTGTACTTTATAATAAACGTGTTGTGACGCTTGATATGACCTCCGTCGTTGCTGGCACAAAATATCGTGGACAGTTTGAAGAGCGTATAAAGGCAATAATAAAAGAACTTGAGCAGAATCCCGACATCATAGTTTTCATTGATGAGATTCACACTATTATTGGGGCAGGTTCTGCAGCAGGTTCTATGGATGCAGCAAACATCTTCAAGCCAGCTTTGGCGCGCGGAACAATACAATGTATAGGAGCGACGACACTTGACGAATATCGTAATTCGATAGAGAAGGACGGAGCATTGGAGCGTCGTTTCCAGAAGGTTATTGTCGAGCCGACAACAGTTGAGGAGACTCTTGAGATACTTCATAACATAAAAGACAGGTATGAGGAGCATCATCATGTAAGATACTCGGAAGATGCCATTTTGTCGTGCGTCAAATTGTCAGAAAGATATATTACTGATCGTTTCTTCCCCGATAAGGCGATAGATGTTATGGACGAGGTGGGTGCCAGGGTTCATCTGCGACACACCAATATTCCACCAGAGATAACATTAAAGGAGAAGGAGATAGCAGATGCTATAGAGCAGAAACAGGAAGCGGCACGAAATCAAGATTACGAGAAGGCAGCTACTTATCGTGATATGCAGCTGAGACTTGAACAAGAGTTGAAAGAACTTCAGAACAGTTGGTATGAGAGCGACAAACAGAAGTGTGAGGAAGTTATGGAGTCTCAGGTCGCAGAAGTAGTTTCTATGATGACTGGTGTCCCTGTACAGCGTATGGCTGAAGCAGAAAACATTAGGCTTAAGAATATGGCAGGCAACCTCAAGAGTGCCGTTATTGCTCAGGACAAAGCTATAGAGAAGATGGTTAAAGCCATACAGCGCAATCGTGTTGGCTTGCGTTCACCAAATCATCCTATTGGCGCCTTTATGTTTCTTGGTCCCACAGGTGTAGGTAAGACTTACCTTGCCAAGAAACTTGCCGAAGAGATGTTCGGTTCTGAAGATGCACTAATTCGTATAGATATGAGTGAGTATTCAGAGAGTTTCAACACCTCGCGTCTCATTGGAGCTCCTCCGGGATATGTTGGCTACGAAGAAGGTGGTCAATTGACGGAGCGCGTGCGTCGTAAACCATATTCCATTGTTCTTCTTGACGAGATAGAGAAGGCTCATGGTAATGTATTTAACATGCTTCTTCAGGTTCTTGATGAAGGAAGGTTAACCGATGGAAATGGTCGTCTTATAGACTTTAGGAATACTGTTATCATTATGACGAGTAATGCCGGAACACGACAGCTTAAGGAGTTTAGTCATGGAGTAGGCTTTACTGCTGGTGGAACTGGTTTGTCGATGAATGACAAGGACAAAGAATATGCCCGTTCTATAATACAGAAGAGTCTGTCGCGACAGTTCTCTCCGGAATTCCTAAACCGTTTGGACGAGATTATAACCTTCGACCAGCTCGATTTAGAAGCCATTAAGCAGATAATCAATGTTGAGCTCCGTGGGCTCTATAAGCGTGTTGAAGAGATGGGATATCATATTGAACTTACCGATGCAGCAAAGGAGTTTGTAGCAAGCAAGGGCTACGACGTGCAGTATGGAGCACGTCCTCTGAAGCGCGCAATACAGACATACATAGAAGATGGTGTTTGCGAGAAACTTCTTGAAGGTAATTTGACTGAAGGTGAAACCATTACCATAGACAAAAATCCTGACAAGGAAGAGTTGATATTTAAATAATCATTAAAACATTTTGCGATACAAAAGAAAATGACTACTTTTGCATCCGCAAAATAAGGAAGATTGGCAGAGTGATCGAATGCGCTGGACTCGAAATCCGGTATACGCTTTTCCGCGTATCGGGGGTTTGAATCCCTCATCTTCCGCAAAAGGCAACCATTTTTAGGTTGCCTTAGTTGTCATAATGAAAGAGCTAAACAGTTATAGACAAGAGTTACGTCCTCGTATTCTTGAGACGGCGATGACGCTATTCAGGAAGCATGGTATTCGTCAAGTGAAGATGGATGATATTGCGGCTACACTTGGCATTTCCAAGCGTACTTTGTATGAGCTGTATGCCAACAAGGAAAAGCTGTTGCTGGAGGGAGTAATCCATGAGTACGACGAACAGGTGAGCCACATTCGTCGGTTCGCTCTTTCAGGAAGGAACGAGATGGAGATAGTTGCCGAGTTCGTTCGTTGTAAGCTTAATGCCATACAAGACACTAATCCTCAGTTTTTTATAGAGCTTCATAAATATGAGTCTATAAAGAAATACCTTTTGCAAAGGCGCGATAGCCAGCGCCAGCAGTCTATAGAGTTCATCAATAACGGTATAGCTCACGGCTATTTCCTCAAAGATATAAATTACGACCTGTTAGTAGAGTTGAGCGATGTCTTGATAGACAATGTGTTGGAACACGACACTCTCAGGAAGTACAGTCTTAACGAGATACTGCGAAACTTCACCATAGTACTTATGCGCGGTTTCTCTACTCAAAAAGGCATTAATGTTATTGACGAATACTATAATGATCTTCGTTAAGGACTAAATTCTTATCACTTGTTTTACTCCTTTTACGGTACGCAGTTTCTTTATAAGCGCTTCAATGCGTGATGTATCCTCAATATTTACCACGAGATTACCGCTAAAGAGTCCGTCGTTAGAGTCGATGTTGATGCTGCGCATCATTATTTTCTCCTCTTTAGATATAATGCTTGTTATGTTATTGACGATACCAATGTCGTCATTTCCTATAACTCGTAGTGTGACAGAATACTGTGAAGTACCCTTTCCGCTCCATCTTGCGCGTACTATGCGGTATCCGAATCTTCTGCGCAGTTCCGGTGCGTTAGGACAGTCCGTACGGTGAATCTTTATACCTCCGTTTATGGTGACAAATCCAAAGACATCATCCCCGTAGATAGGTCGGCAGCAACGTGCCAGTTGGTAGTCAACACCCTTAAGGTTTTTGTCTATTACAAGGACGTCGTCGTTAGAGTAGGAGAGAAGCTCCTCCTGTGAATCCTGAAGTACAAACTCTTCGGCACTTCGTGTTTCATGCCGCTGGTCGTTAGCCGACGATTTCGACTCGTCCTGCAACTGTTGATATCGTTCTATTACCGTGTTCGGGTCAAGCACACCCTCCGCCAGTTGCTTGTAGAAGTCGCGTGTTTCCTTAAATCCCAGTTTCTTTATCAGGATGTTCATCACCGCCTCTTCCAGTTCTATCTTTCTGTTCTTCATGCGGCGTTCCAGCATCTCCTTTGCGAAGATGCCGTCCTTCACCTGCGTTTCCTTCAGCGCCAGTCTTATCTTCGACTTTGCCCTGCTCGTCTTTACTATGTTCAGCCAGTCCTGTTTCGGCGTCTGGTTATTGGCGGTAATTATTTCCACCTGGTCTCCGCTTTGCAGGGCGTGACGGAAGCTTACCGCCTTCCCGTTGATTCGTGCTCCGGTACATTTGTTTCCTACGTTACTGTGGATGTGGTATGCGAAGTCGAGTACGGTAGCCCCTCGCGGGAATTTCTTCAGGTCGCCTTTCGGTGTGAAGACATACACCTCGTCCTCATAAAGGTCCATTCGGAAGTCGTTCATCATCTGTATGCCGTCGCCCGCCTCGAGTGCCGTTCGTATGCTTCCCAGCCATTCGTCTATAGAACTTTCGCTCTTCACGCCTTTATAGCGCCAGTGTGCGGCGAGTCCTCGTTCCGCCACCTCGTCCATGCGTTCCGTACGTATCTGTACCTCCACCCATTTCTGTTCCGGTCCCAGTACCGTTATGTGTAGGCTTTCGTATCCGTTGCTTTTCGGTACCGAGAGCCAGTCGCGCAGACGTTTCGGGTTCGGCTGGTACATATCGGTTACTATAGAGTACGCCTGCCAGCACAGGGCATGTTCCGTGCTGTTATTGTCGTTCTTTTCGGTCTCTATTATTATTCTTATGGCGAAGAGGTCGTATATTCCTTCGAAACCGCATTGTTGTTTCTTCATCTTCTGCCAGATGCTGTGTATGCTCTTCGTCCTTCCTTTCATGTGGAAGTGCAGTCCCGCCTCTTTCAGTCTCTGTTCCACCGGTCCTATGAACTTCTGAATATACTCGTCCCTGCTTTTCTTCGTTTCATTCAGTTTGCTGCGTATCATGTAGTACGCGTCGTGTTCCAGGTACTTCAGCGACAGGTCCTCCAATTCACTCTTCAGTTTATAAAGACCAAGCTTGTGAGCCAGCGGAGCATAGAGGTAGCTTGCCTCCTCGCTAACCCTTTGCTGTGCCTCCTTATTCAGGGTGTCTCTTATCTCTCGCATCAGGTTCACACGGTCGGCAATCATGATAAGTATAACCCTCATGTCCTCGGCAAATGACAGCAACAGATTTCTGAAGTTCTCGCTTTCTATGACGGGGTTCTTTTTGTAGAGCTCTTGTATTCGATGAAGTCCGTGGATAATCCTCTCAACGTTGTCGTTGATATGTGTATGACAATCCAGACAGTAAAGTATTATAGCCAATACTCCGTCACGTCCCATTCCCTCTTCCTGTACGGCAAGGATAGCGGTCTGCAGTCCCATTAATACCGGGTTCAGTTCAAAGACATTACGCTTTAATTCTCCGCTCTCTATACGTTCCGTAAGTAGTTTGGAGATAAACCCTTTGTCCTCCTCACTGAACGTGTCGCCGAGAAGGTTGAAAAGTTGTTCTTTAAGCTCGTTAATCTTTTTACGCTCTATGTTTGTAGTTATCAAAGTTTCTTCCATACAATTTGCAAAAGTAGTAAATCCAAACGAAAGAGCAAAAATAAATAAGATTTCTTTTGCTTTTTACTCAATTAATATTACCTTTGACTTCGTCGAAGGTACTTTCGCTCGGTAATACAAAGAAAATTTTGTTTTCCTTTGGTATTACGCTCACTTATTCTTACCTTTGCAAAGAAATTATAATAAAATGTTAACCCAATAAAAGCTACTAAAAACCTATGTTATCACAACAAGACTTAAAACAGCTTGCCCAGAAAGGTATTTCTGAGGAGCAGGTGAAAGTGCAATTAGAAGAGTTCAAGACAGGTTTCCCATTCTTAAAACTTGATGCTGCGGCAAGTATTGGCAACGGTATTGTTGCTCCGAGTGACAGCGAGCGCAAGACGCTTGTAAAGGCTTGGGACGACTACAAAGCCAAAGGTCGTAAAGTTGTTAAGTTCGTTCCTGCAAGTGGCGCTGCTAGTAGAATGTTCAAGGATATGTTCGCATTCCTTGATGCACCATACGACGTGCCCACAACAGACTTTGAGAAAATATATTTTGCTCACATCGAGAGTTTTGCATTCTTCAAAGAGCTTGATGCAATGTGCAAGAAGAACGAAGGCAAGGGAGTTAAAGAACTCATTGCCGACGGCAAGTACAAGGCTGTAGTTAAGAATATGCTTGGCGCTGATGGTATGAACTACGGACAGCTGCCTAAGGGTATGTTGCTGTTCCATAACTATGACGAGGGAGCTCGCACCCCAATGGAAGAACATCTTGTAGAGGGCGCTCTCTATGCAGAAAGCAAGGGTGAGGCAAACGTTCACTTTACCGTTTCCCACGAACACATGGACTTCTTTGAGAAGAAGGTTGCCGAGAAGAAAGACTACTTTGCAAAGAAGTACGGCATACATTACAACATCTCTTTCTCGGAGCAGAAGCCCAGCACCGATACTATTGCAGCAAATCCTGACAACACTCCGTTCCGCAATAGCGACGGCTCGTTGCTGTTCCGTCCAGGTGGTCACGGTGCACTCATCCAGAACCTCAATGATATTGATGCTGATGTTATCTTCATCAAGAACATCGACAACGTCGTTCCCGACCGTCTTAAGCCCGAGACGGTAGAGTACAAACAAGTTATTGCTGGAGTCCTTGTAACGTTACAGGCAAAGGCTTTCGACTATCTTCGTGAGCTCGAGGGCGAGGTAAGTCACGACAAGCTTCAGGAAATCTTGAAGTTCGTTCAGAACGACCTATGTCTGCGCAATCCTAAGGCAGCAGCAATGGACGACAAGACGTTGAAGACATACCTTTGCGAGAAGCTTAACCGTCCTATGCGTGTCTGCGGTGTCGTAAAGAATGTCGGCGAGCCTGGTGGTGGTCCGTTCCTTACATACAACCAAGACGGCACGATATCTCTTCAGATTCTTGAGAGCAGCCAGATAGACAAGAGCAACGAGGCATATATGCGTATGTTCACCGAGGGAACACACTTCAATCCTGTTGACCTCGTTTGTGCTGTGAAGAACTATAATGGAGAACACTTCGACCTTCCTAAGTATGTTGACAAGACCACAGGCTTCATTTCGTCAAAGAGCAAGAGCGGCAAGGAACTTAAAGCCCTTGAGCTCCCCGGACTCTGGAACGGAGCTATGAGCAATTGGAATACGGTCTTCGTAGAAGTTCCACTCGGAACGTTCAACCCCGTGAAGACAGTCAATGACCTTCTTCGTGATCAACATCAGTAAATAAGAAAAGAGCGGTGCTTTTTGCATCGCTCTATTTCTTAACTCATAAACTCAATAATTCTCGGTAGCATCTCCTTCGCCGTTTCACGCCCTATGTCGTAAACCCTTTGCATCTCTTCAGGGTTGTGCGATATGTGTCCTATGGGCAGTTTCTCCGGCGGGTAGATAAGCAGTGTGTGTCCCTTTGCCTCTTCCTGTTGTATGTATTCCAGTTGCTTGTTATACATTTCGTGACGTGTTCTCATTGTCTCTATCATGTTAGGATATTTGCGTAGCGCCACCTTCATTATAGGCATAAGTTTGTTAGGCTCCTTGACATATCCCTTCGGTTGTGTAAGCACCACGATATTGTGTTCGTAGCCCTTGTTCTGAAAGAACTCCAGGGGAATGGAGTCCGCCACTCCTCCGTCGAGTAGTTTTAAGTCGTCAAGTTTTACTATCCTTGAAACAGCAGGCATTGATGCCGATGCCCTTATCCACTCGTAGGTGTCGTAGCCTCCGTGTTCTATTTTCTTGTACACCGCCTTTCCCGTTACCACGTTAGTACAAACCACGTAGAACTCCATCGGGTTCTCTTCGAAAGTCTTATAGTCGAAGAGGTCGTAGCGTTCTGGCACCACGTGGTATGCAAAGCGGGCATTGAAGAGGTCGCCCGTCCTTATCAGCGAGCCTATGCTGCAATAGCGTCTGTCCTTGGCAAAGAGCTTGTTGTAGCGTATTGCCCTGCCTATCTGTTTCGACTTGTAGTTGCATCCGAATGCGGCGCCTGCCGATACGCCCACGACACCGTCGAACGTGATACCTTGTTCCATCATCACGTCCATAACGCCTGCCGAGAAGAGTCCTCTCATGGCGCCGCCTTCCAATACCAGTCCTTTCTTCATTATTACTTTACTGCCATTTTCACGCTCTTCGTCAGCTTGCCGTCGAAGGTTAGTCTTACGATGTAAACACCCTGTTTCAGTTTCTGTTCAACAGGTATGGTGTACACTCCGCCCTCCGTAGCGAGCAGGTTGGCTATGGTGCCCACCTTATTGCCCTGAAGCGAGAGAATGTCCACGCGTGCACGTCCGTCCTTAGGTGTTGTGAAAACAATATTTCCGTTGTTGATACTCAGCGACAGTTCAACGTTACGTCCAATGATAAGCTGTGCTCCCGTTGATACTGGCTCGTCATATTCGTATGGTCCAAGGTCACGTCCATCACCACCAATGGGCTGCCATGTAAATGGGAATTCGTCTTGCATCTCGCTCTTCAAGTCAAGACCCTTGTCAAGGAGTGCTGAGGTGTGCTTCAGACGTGCAAAGCGTGTTGGCATACTGCCGTCCTTAGCACGTGGCGCCTTGGCATCTTCCTCAGTAAGACTGAAGTAGTCGTCGGCAGAGAATCCGCTTATCAGAGCATTGTTCTTCCACGCATTCTTAGGGTCTATAAGGAGAGCGTTGTTAGAGTCTGTAAACTGTCCTTTTATCTCCAGTTTGCCAAGACACACATTATTGTAGAACGAGAACTTGTCAGCCCCGTCGCAGTCCTCAAACATATAGTCGTAGCCGTTGCCGAAGGCAAGACAGTTCACCAGCTTTACACCACCTTTGTGCGAGTTCTCGTCGAAGCCCTTTACCGAGCCTGTCTTGTTGCAGTTGAAAGCCACACAGCGCCAAGCCTCGTGTATGCCTTTCGAAGAACCTCCTGTGCCGTTGCCACCAAGTTTTATACCGTTGCCGTTACCTTGGAACGACCCGCTTGCGTCAACCCACGTGAAGAGTTCCGCGCGTCCTGAACCCCATGCCCAGCACTCTATCATCTTCACGGCGTAGTCCGTCTCGTAGAGGTCCCATGCGTCGTCAGCATTGTCCCATGCACGACAGCGAATAAAACGATTGCCTATGCCGTTGTGCATCTTACATGCGAAACCGTCGGCATCAGAGCCGTAGTTGTCGGCGTCGCAGTTCAGGTACGAGTCGCAGTCTATGATGTCGTTATACGCGCAGTACGAACCGTCGTTAGAAGAGATGCCCGGGTGGGTGTCGCTGAACTTATGACCGAAGCCCAGTTGCAGTCCCGTGTCGTCGTTGTAGCTGAAGGTGCAGCGCTCTATGATGTTGTGCGAGCCCTCCAGCTTTATTCCGTTGTCGCCGGCCTGAGTGATGTGCAGACCATATATGTGCCAGTAGTCACCGTTCAGCTGAATACCTCTCACGCTGACCTTCTTAGGCTGGCTCTTGAAGTTCAGCACGGGGAACTCGGTGGGGAACGTCTTTATGGTGTACATTTTGTCGGCTGTTCCGTTCTTCTCTATACGTACGGTGGTCTTCGTGCCGTCCTTCATCATGTCGGGGTAGTACGTGCCGCCGCGGACATAAATGGTGTCGCCAGCCTCCACAAGGTCAACAGCCTTCTGTAGGTTGTAGTAAGGATTCTCCCATGTTCCGTCGCCCGTGGCGTCGTTGCCGTTAGGTGCTATGTAAATGACGTGTTCCGTGGGGTGCGGTCCTGTCCATTCCTCCTCAGGCTGTCCGCCTGGGTTCACGGGTTCGTCGCCACCACCTCCGCCAGAGCTACCGCCGCTACCTACGTTTATTGTCACGTCGTCAAGGTAGATGGTAGAACCGTCCTTGTTCGTGAACCTTATTATAACCTCGGTGTCGTCCTCGGCGGAGTTGGCGTTACACGAACTCATGCCGTAGGGTGTCGAAGAGCTCACGGTAGCCTCGCCAATCTGTGTCCACGAGGTGCCGCCGTCGATAGATTTCTCCACTACGATGTGCTTGCCGCTTCCCGACGCACGGTGGTAGAAGGTTATGTTTCCCGGACGGTCCAGCGCCGGCGTTACAACGTAGCCGCCCTGGCTCATCGTGGCACGCATGCCGCCGTTGTCCTTCTTTCCATAGACCTTGTTTACGGTCCATTCTCCTGAGGTGAGCGTCACCTTGGTGTCCTGCGACGGAGCACTCGAAGGCAGTCCGCTCTCGAAATTCTCGCTAAAAGTCTGTGCCGAGCATATCCCGACAGCAAATGCCATTACAGCAGCGATTCCAATAATTCGTTTCATAGGTTTTTAAGTTAGGTTGTTAATTATGGTCGCAGCGGAACTGTGACGTAATTCAAAAATACTTCTTAATTCTACAAACTTCCTTTTGTTGAAGGCAACTCATAGTGATAGATGTCCCTTCTTACCGCCATTTTCAACGCACGCGCCAAAGCCTTGAAGATACCCTCAATCTTGTGGTGCTCGTTGTCGCCCTCAGCCTTTATATTAAGGTTCATGCGCGCGGCGTCAGAAAGACTCTTGAAGAAGTGCAGGAACATCTCCGTAGGCATGTCGCCCACGCGCTCGCGGCGGAACTCGGCGTCCCACACCAGCCACGGACGTCCTCCGAAGTCCAACGCCACCTGACACAGACAGTCGTCCATCGGCAGACAGTATCCGTAGCGTTCAATGCCACGTTTGTCGCCCAGCGCCTTCAGCAGACATTCGCCCAGCGCCAGCGCAGTATCCTCTATGGTGTGGTGCTCGTCAACGTTCAAGTCGCCCTTTGTCCTAATATAGAGGTCCATCATGCCGTGTTTCCCTATCTGTTCCAGCATGTGGTCGAAGAAGCCCAGTCCCGTAGCTATGTCGCAATGTCCGTTGCCGTCAAGGTTCAGTCGTATCTCTATGTCAGTTTCCTTCGTCGTCCTGCGCACCTCTGCCGTGCGTTCCCCGGCGAAGAGAATTTCCGCTATCTTGTCCCACGTCATATCGTCGCCAAGAATAAGCGCCTTACATCCTAAGTTCTCTGCCAGTTTGCGGTCATTCTCGCGGTCGCCAATAACGTAGCTGCCCTTGAGGTCATACTCCTCGTTGCCGATATATTCCGTCAGCATTCCCGTTCCGGGTTTCCTGTTCGGGTGGTTATCCTCAGGGAAGTGAGGGTCTATCTTTATGTCGTCGAAGTGTACCCCTTCGCCCTCAAGTGTTTGCAGTACGAAGTTCTGCACCGGCCAGAATGTTTCTTCCGGGAACGCCTCCGTACCCAGTCCGTCTTGGTTGCTCACCATTACCAACTTGAAGTCCAGTTTCGTTGCTATGAATCCCAGGTTCTTGAACACACCCTTCACGAAGCGCAGCTTCTCGAAAGAGTCTATCTGCTCGTCCTCTGGCTCTTCTATCAGCGTGCCGTCACGATCAATAAAAAGTATCTTCTGTTGTTTCATACGTTGGCAAAGGTAAGTACTTTTTCCGATATATCAAAAAATTAAACAAAATTTTCTGCCTTTCAATGTTCCGAACGATGAAAAAACGAGAACGGTCCTCGTCATTAACGAGAGCCGTCCTCGTCACTAACGAGAGCCGTCCTCGTCATCAACGAGAGCCGTCCTCATTTTTTTATGCTTTTGTATTCGTTAAATTCCCAGTTTCTTGCGAATATCCTTGGGAATTGCATTTTTATTAATGAGGAAGTCCATTGTCTTTCCTGCTACGAAAGCCTTGGTCATATACCATGTTCCTTTGTAGTCACCATACTCACCCCATGAGTTTTTCACCATGTAGTACTCCTTGCCGTTCTGGTCCTTTGCCAGTCCGTAGATGTGCATTCCGTGGTCGTCGGTCAGTTCCCAGTTGTCGAATCCGTCCTGACGGTACTGCTGTGTTGGAACAATTTCAGGAGCGTCAACGCCAAGTGAGTCGAGTTTACTCTTCTTCTCTGACGAGGTGAGCTTCAGCCAGCGTGCTGCGTCAGAACCTGTGAGCGACTGTGCCTTCTTTGTGTCGTAGAGAATGCCAAGACCCTTGCGTGTAAAGCCTTCTTCGCTGACATCGCCGCCCCATGCTATGGTGTAACCCTTGTCGAGGGCGTTGTCTATGATACGCATCATCTCGTCCATAGGAACATTGTAGCTCTGGTCCCAGCGCCAGTTGTCCTGTACCTCTACAGCAAACTGTGTGTAGAAGGGGTGGTGGGTGTAGCTTGTTATGCTAACGTAGTCGTTGAGATCGATGCCCAGACTTGCCATGAATGACTTCGGAGTGTATTTCTTACCCTCGTAAACGAACTCCTCGGGGCACTCGCCAAGGTATGCATCAAGGATTCCCTGAAGACCTTTCTTCCATTGCTTGCTGATTTTTTTCGCCTTATTCTTTGCCACAGCCTCAACGTAAGGTTCCATAACGGAGAAGAGCTCGTTGAAGTTTGCCAGAGAGTCGCCCTGAAGTGTTCCAGGAGCTGGCATTGCCGTCTCGGGAACGATGCCGTGGTTCTTCATGATGATGAGTACGTCGCCTGCAGAACCACCCTGTGAGAACTGGCTGTCGCCGTGCATGCGAACTGTCAACTCGGCACGCTCCATGTAATCTTTGTTTACAATGAACATTTCGCAGAGGTTGTACTCCTTGCCAGTCTTCTTCAGTATCTCACTTTCGAAGAACGAAAGGGTAGAGAACGCCCAGCAGGTACCCGAACGGTTCTGGTCCTTAATGCTGGTAATTGGCAACTCTTTGATAGTAGTAAACACAGGTTTCTTGCTGTCAGCAGAGTCTTTCTTTTCTGCGTCCTGTGCCTGTGCGCCGAGAGCAAATGATGCCAGCAGCGCTAATGTAAATAACTTTTTCATATCGTTGGTTTTAGTATATTTTCCTGCAAAAGTACATATTCTTATTTAATTGACAAAATATTTATAGGGATTTCCCTATGCAGAAATAGGGAAAAACATAATGGAGTAATGAAAAATGTTTACTATCTTTGCACCAGAAACAATAATATTAACCTAAAAACCAACAAAAAGATGAAACGTTTAGCATTATTTTTCGTAGCATTAATGAGCATTCTGCTGGGTGTAAACGCACAGGTTGCCGACGATACAGCACGTACTCTTCTGAAGGAGTATAACTACTGCGAGAAGATAGAGCAGGATGGAGGAGTGTATTATATCGTCAGTAAAGGTTATGAAAATTACGGTATTTGGCATGACGGGAAGTTGGAAGTACCATGTAAGTATAGTCTTGAGGACCTGAAAGCAAACTATTTTACTGTTGAGGTAAAGGAACTTCCATCAGGAATAGCATTCGAAGATGATGGCTTCAAGGAGTTCTGTCTGCGCGACAAGCGTCTGAATGTTGACAAAGACGATATTATTACCGAAGATGAGGCAAAGTCTGCCACAAGGCTCAGCCTGATGAACTTCAAGAGTTTCATGCGCAACATTAAGTCGTATGCCGATTTGAAGTACTTCCCTAATCTTGAGTATTTCCATGCCGGATATACTTATGCAGAGACGATAGACCTGAGCTGTTGTCCGAAACTGAAAGAAGTGGACCTCAGCGACTGCCGTATGCTGAAGGAGATTATCCTTGCCAAAGGATGCAAACCCGAGATAAAATACCCTGTAGCTTACAAAGGTGAACAGGCAAAAGTAATATACAAGTAATAATCAACCAAAATTATACGACTATGAAACGAGTATTATTATCATTAGCGATAGCATTCGTAGCTGTATGTGCTGCACAGGCACAGGAAAAGAAAGAGTGCTGCAAGAAAGAGTGTTGCAAGGCTGAGAAGAAAGGGAAAGTGACGGTTGTCAAGATTGAAGAAAATAACATCTTCTCGCAGTGCTTCAAAGACATTGACACCAACGGCGACGGTATCGTAGATTGTTGTGAGGCAAAGAAGGCAACATTTCTCTCGCTCGAAAGAGGTGGCCGCAGCAATGTTATCACCAACTATGACTTCCTGAAGTATTTCCCTAACCTCACGGCATTGGGCTTGGGCAATACACCATTAGAAGTGGTGGATCTGCACAATCAGACCAAGCTTGAAAAGCTGCATGTGGGCAATGCGCTATTCCTGAAGAAAGTCATCGTGGGTGGTGAAAAGGCTCCTGAAATCTCAGGCGAACAGCCCGACCGAGAGGCTATCGTCGTAGAGTTCTATGTGGAAGACCCTGTTGCCCGCCAGTTGTTTCAGGACGGCTATCAGTATGTAGAACCTGTGAAGATGGATGGTGACACCTATTATGTAGTAAGTAAGGAACCGGGTGTCTATGGACTTTGGCACAATGGAAAGCTCGAAGTGCCTTGTCAATATGGATACGACAAATTGAAAAGTAATTATGCTGTCGTACAAGAGATTAGTAATCATTAAATAGAATAAGACTATGAAGACGAAGATTTTCAAGAGAATGCTGATCGTTGCGATAGCAATGATAGCAATGAGTTTCACTGTAATGGGTGAGCGTACCTGTGACAGCTGTGGCGGAAGTGGAAAGAAGACTTGTCCAACATGCAATGGCAGTCCTCGTTTTGCTTGTCCGAAATGCGGCGGTTCAGGTCAAGTGTATAATAATGGCAACACCTACGAGTGTGGCGGATGCTGGGGCAAAGGTTATCATGAGTGTACAACATGTAGCGGCAATGGCAACGTACTCTGTACACGCTGCTTCGGACGTGGCACCATCCATACGAATGACTAATCACAGAAACAACTAAAAACGATACAACTATGAAACGGATTTTCTTATCACTGGCTTTATTAGTGACTGTAGTTTTTGCTGCACAAGCACAGACATGTAACAGATGTGGTGATTCTGGTGTTATCCATGAGACTTGTCTTCCCTGTAATGGAAAAG
>CAMUVE010000046.1:0-16222 GCA_947163985.1 uncultured Prevotella sp. | reverse complement strand
TACTCCGTCTCGGAAATGAAAAGAAAAACAAGTTTTCCTTTTGCATTTCTCTCGACTTTTCGTAACTTTAGATAAGGTACTTACGCTCGAGAATAAAAATAAAAAAGGATTTTTATTTTGTATTCTGCTCGCTTAATCGTACCTTTGTCCCCGAGATGAAGAAATGGACTGTTGAAGACGCCCGCGAACTGTACAACATCGGCGGTTGGGGCACGAGTTATTTTGGTGTTAACGAAGAAGGAAATGTCTTTGTGACGCCCTGTAAGGACGATACTCAGATAGACCTCCATGAGGTGATGAGTGAACTGGCGCTGCGCGACGTGGAGTCGCCGGTACTTCTGCGTTTCCCCGACATCCTTGACAACCGTATCGAGAAGACGGCAAGCTGCTTTAAGAAAGCCGCCGAAGAGTATGGCTTTAAGGGTGAGAACTTCGTTATCTACCCCATCAAGGTGAATCAGATGCAGCCAGTGGTAGAGGAGATAATCTCTCACGGCAAGAAGTTCAACCTCGGTCTGGAGGCAGGTTCAAAACCAGAACTCCACGCCGTCATCGCCGTACAGTGTCAGAGTGACTCGCTGATAATATGTAACGGTTATAAGGACCAGAGCTACATAGAGTTGGCGCTGCTGGCACAGAAGATGGGCAAGCGCATCTTCATTGTTGTGGAGAAACTCAACGAACTGGAGATTATTGCTAAGGCGGCGAAGAAACTCAATGTGAAGCCAAACCTCGGAATACGCATAAAGTTAGCGAGCAGCGGCAGCGGTAAATGGGAAGAGAGCGGTGGCGACGCATCGAAGTTCGGACTGACCAGTTCGGAGCTCCTCGAGGCGTTAGACATCCTTGAGAAGAAGGATATGCACGACTGTCTCCGACTTATCCACTTCCACATAGGTTCGCAGATAACAAAGATACGACGCATACAGACAGCGCTGCGCGAGGCGTCACAGTTCTACATACAGCTGCACAAGATGGGGTATAACGTGGACTTCGTGGACTGCGGCGGTGGACTGGGTGTTGACTACGACGGCACACGTTCGCCAAGTAGCGAGAGTTCTGTGAACTATTCCATTCAGGAGTATGTCAACGACTGTATCTATACTTTCGTTGAGGCTGCCAACCAGAACGGCATACAACACCCTAACCTTATCACGGAGAGCGGACGTTCGCTGACAGCTCACCACTCGGTACTCGTCATTGACGTGCTGGAGACAGCTTCCCTGCCCGAGATGCCTGAGAGTTTCGAGCCGGCAGAGAATGCTCATAAGCTGGTGAAGGACCTCTACGAGATATGGGACAACCTGAACCCGCGCACTATGCTCGAGGACTGGCACGACGCAGAGCAGATTCGCGAGGAGGCGCTCGACCTCTTCAGTCACGGTATGGTGGACCTGCAGACGCGTGCCGAGATAGAGAGGATGTACTGGAGCGTCTGTCGCGAGATAAACTCGTTGGCAAAGAACCTCAAGCACACCCCCGAGGAGTTGAAGTCGTTGGATAAGCTGTTGGCAGACAAATACTTCTGCAACTTCTCGCTGTTCCAGAGTCTGCCCGACTCATGGGCAATAGACCAGCTGTTCCCGATAGTCCCCATACAGCGTCTTAACGAACGTCCTACACGTAACGCCACACTGCAGGACATCACTTGCGATAGCGACGGCAAGATAGCTAACTTCGTTACTAACCGACACATCTCGCACGTGCTGCCCGTACACGCATTGAAGAAGAATGAGAAGTACTACCTTGGAGTGTTCCTCGTCGGAGCATACCAGGAAATTCTCGGTGATATGCACAACCTCTTTGGCGACACCAATGCCGTACACATCTCCGTGAAGGACGGCAAGTACCACATAGACCAGATATTCGACGGCGAGACGGTAGAGGAAGTTCTCGACTACGTTCAGTATAACCCGAAGAAACTGGTTCGTCAGCTCGAGATATGGGTAACGAAGAGTGTTAAGCAGGGAAAAATCTCTCTGGAGGAGGGCAAGGAGTTCCTCAGCAACTATCGTTCAGGACTTTATGGATACACGTATCTTGAGTGAAGAGTGAAGAGTGAAGAGTGAAGAGTGAAGAATGAAGAATTGAGAATGAGGGCCACAATTGTTAAGGTTGGCGGCGCCGTCGTTGAAGACAAAGAACAACTGGAGGCGCTGATAAGGGACTTCGCCGCGACAGAAGGTCCTAAGATACTGGTGCACGGCGGCGGCAGGAGCGCTACGCAGATGGCGGCACGGTTAGGCATAGAGAGCAAGATGGTGGAAGGTCGCCGCATCACCGACGCCGAGATGCTCAAGGTGGTGACGATGGTCTATGGCGGACTGGTAAATAAAAACATCGTTGCACGCATGCAGGCACAGGGCATCAATGCCTTAGGACTCACCGGTGCCGATATGAACGTTATCCGCGCCCACCGACGTCCCGTAACCAACGGCATCGACTACGGCTTCGTTGGCGACGTAGATAGTGTTGACGGCAGCGCACTCGCAGCACTTCTGCAGCGAGGCATTGTGCCCGTTATGGCTCCGTTGACACACGACGGCGAGGGTAACATGCTCAATACCAATGCCGACACCATAGCCTCCGAGGTGGCGAAGTCGCTGGTAGGGCACTACGACGTTACGCTAAGATACCAGTTCGAGAAACGTGGCGTACTCCGCGATGCCGACGACCCCGAGTCGCTTATAGAACACATCACTCCACAAAGCTTCGGGCAGCTAAAGAAAGAAGGCATCGTAGTGGGCGGAATGATACCAAAAATAGAGAACGCCCTCAAAGCCGTAGAGAAAGGAGTAGCACGGGTGTTCATAGGAGAGACAATGATATCGGAAGAGGAATAAAGTTAAAAACAGTTAAAGCAAGTAACAAATCTAATCACTTAATCGTCGTATATTTAGAGCGCAGATGAAAAATGTCAACTTCCGTAACGATATACTGCCGTTGAAAAACGTGCTCTACAGACTGGCTCTGCGAATAACAATGAGTCACGAAGATGCGGAAGACATCGTTCAGGACACCTTGATGAAGGTGTGGAACAGGCGAGAATCGCTCGAAGGCATAGAAAATATAGAAGCCTACATGACGACAATCTGCCGAAACCTCGCTCTTGACAGAATGAGACGTGCCGACCAAGGGAATGTGTCGTTGGAAGAGGAACCAACAGACGTTGCTCACACCAACACCCCCGCGGAGAAGATGATTATGAACGACCGGATAGAAACGGTCCGGAAACTCATCAACCAGTTGCCCGAGAAACAGCGCAGCGCAATGCAGCTGCGCGACATCGAAGGAAAGAGCTATCGCGACATAGCACAGATACTCCAAATGACGGAAGACCAGGTAAAGGTGAACATCTTCAGAGCACGCCAAACTGTAAAACAACGATTTAAAGAAGTAGAACAATATGGATTATAAGTACATCGAACAACTCATGGAGCGCTATTGGAACGCCGAGACAACCCTCGAAGAGGAAGAGATTCTACGTGCGTTCTTCTCACAGGAAGACATTCCTGCAGAGCTCAGCCAGTACGCACCGCTGTTTGCTTATGAGCACGCAGAGAAGGCCGTTGACGTGCTGGGTGAGGACTTCGACGAGAAGATGCTCCAGATGGTTGGTGAAGCACCACGCAGCGAGGAGCGTCCACAGGCACAGATCATCAGCCTGCGTGAACGTCTTATGCCGTTGTTCAAGTCTGCCGCAGTAGTAGCTATCGTCCTCACACTGGGCAACGCTGCACAGGTGGCCTTCCAGAAGAGTCCGGAAGAAACACCAGGAATGGCAGAAGTACAGAGCACTATCACCGACGGCAAATCGGTAGCACTTACCGACTCGGTAGCCAACGTGGAGCGCACAGTACACAGTGATTAGATAATTTTTCTATGCTTTCTCTAATATAATAATTGTTTATTAGACAATCAGAAACTGTGAAGTTTCTATTCTCTCAATCTGATTAAGATAAAAATGGGTTCCAGCCGCGAGGCGGAACTCTTTTTTATTTTACACTCTACGCATCCTGAGGTGTAGCTGGTAGATGGCGGGCAGGAGGATGAGCAGCGAGAAGACGACGCTGAGGATTACTGCGCGCTCGGAGCCGAAGAGGTCAATGAGCTTCATGTCCTGAGACTGCGGAAGGAGGTTGTAAACGACGTATGCCGTGCTGTTGTTAACCCAGTGGAAGAGTATCGTCGGCAGTATGCTTCCCGTGCGCCAGTATATCCAGCCAAGCAGCATACCAACAAGGAAGGCGTGGGGCATCTGGGCGGGGTTTAAGTGGATGAGTGCGAAGATGGCTGCCGAGATGGCTATCGGGATGATGGGTGACGGCTGTCGGCTGTCGGGTGCTGGCTGTTGGGTGTTGGCGGTTAGCAGTATGCGGAGTATTGCTCCACGGAACACCATCTCCTCGCCGATAGGTGCCAGTATGCCCACAGCAAGATAGCCCCAACGGTTTGTGAGTATGTCGTTAAATTCCTGTTCCAGAACGTTTGGCAGCGCTGGAAGTTGCTCCTGTAACCACGCCGAGGGGATGATAGTACCCAGGGCGGCTATGACTATCCAGAAGAATACGCCCCACGGACGCGACTGCATATAGGCGCGGGTGAAGGGTGTCCAGCGCATGGCAAAGAAGAGAATGATGACGACAATGGTTGGTACGCTGTTCTCTATGATAAGCTTTTCTAACGTTTTGTCACTATTGCCTGTAGTGGCGTTCCATACTTGTTCTATACCGAAAGGTATGAACATCTGTAGCATCATGAAGCACACAAGAAACCATAGTGCTGTAGTGTATTTCTTCATATTAACTATTATCTGTTATCTATAAACTCTCAACTCTCTCCTCACCTCCTCGGCATCCTTCTGCAGCTGTTGGCGCAGCGCCTCGGGGGAGTCGAAACGGTGCTCCTCGCGGAGACGTTTCACCAGTCGGACGGTGAGCTGTTTGCCGTAGATGTCATCGTTGAAGTCAAGGATATGTACTTCTATTGTCGTTGCTGCCTTGTCGGTGTATGTCGGACGGGTGCCTATATTCATCATGGCGGGTAGGGTAGCGCTACCTTCCACCGTCACCTCAACGGCGTAAGCGCCTGGTGCGGGGATTAGTTTGTGAGGGTCGGTGTGGATGTTTGCTGTGGGGAACCCTATCTTGCGTCCCTCCTGCTCGCCGCTGACCACAATACCGGTGATGGTGTATGGTCTGCCGAGATATTTCGTTGCCGTTTCCACGTCGCCTTTCTGTAGCAGTCGGCGTATCACCGACGAGCTTATATTCACCCCGTCCTCCTGAAAGGCGGTGCTCTGTACCACGTCGATACCCAGTTCGCGTCCATACTCCACGTAGTCTTCGAAGCCCTTGGAACGGTCGTGCCCGAAGCGGTGGTCGTAGCCTATGTACAGTCGATAAACGTTAAGCTGCTCCTTGAGTATGGCGCGCATGAAGTCGTAGGCGGAGAGCTCCGAGAGTTCCTTGGTGAAGGGCACTACGGCACAGCGGTCCACTCCGGTGCTCTCTATCTGCTGACGCTTCTCGTCGAAGGTGCTTAGCAGTTGAGGCTGGTAGTCGCTGTGTAACACCTCGCGGGGATGGCGGTCGAAGGTTATCACCGTCGTCAGCATGCCGCTCTTGCGGGCGTCCTCCTTCATAGTGTTGATGAGGAACTGGTGTCCGCGGTGAACACCGTCGAAGAAACCTATCGTGGCGATGCTCTTGGTGAGCCACTCGTCACCCGACGTTACGTGCATGGTGTGGATGCCCAGTGTCTCGGCGCTGCTGCAGTTAGCCCGGGAGTCGTCAATGAACAGCGTCTCTTCGGCACGTATGCCTGCCTCGTCGAGCATGCGCTGGAAGATGTCCTTGTTGGGCTTTATGGCGTGCATGGCACACGACAGGAATACGCGCTCTACGAGTTGTGGCAGCCCGCTGTCCTCCGCCATCTGCCAGTGTAGCCAGTTGGTATTGCTGAGGATGAACAGACGGTAGTGCTCACGCAACTGTCGTATGCGCTCAAGACGTCGTTCGGGGATGCCTGTGAGCAGTGCGTTCCACGCGTCGAGAATCTCCTTGTCGGAGGCCTTGCAGCGCGGACATTTCTCGCGTACCTTGTCGCAGAACTCCTCGAGGGTTATGTCGCCCATCTCCAACTCGTGGAAGAGGTCCTCCTGCTTACACTCGTCAATATATACGGCAATCTCGTCAGCATCGATGCGCTTGAAGGCATCGACGGCACGCTGCTTGTCAAGGTCAACGAGGACGCAGCCGTAGTCAAAGACGATATTCTTTATCTCTTGCATAGTCTATATAATTCTTTTATCCAAACCACTGCCGACGTGGCGACGATGATTACCATCCACTCTGTCAGCGACAGCGGGGTGGTGCGGAACATCTGTCCGCCGAAGGTGACGATGAGCCATTGCCCCAGCAGTATTGCCACCATTATGATAAGCATACCGCGGTCTGCCCACAGGCGGTGCAGACAGCTATGACGGGACCCCAGCGTCTTGGCGTTGAGGAGGTTCCAGAACTGCAGCATCACGAAGGTCGTGAAGAACAGACTAAGCTCGTGGAGCTGTATTCCCGGGTCTTCGTCGTAAAGACAGTGTATGAACATAGCAAACATCAGCACAAAGAAGAACAGTCCGTTTGAAATGATGTCCTTGCCTATCGACGGCGTTATTATGAACTCGTCGCGGTTGCGGGGCTTGTCGTTCATCACCTCGCGCGACGGTGGCAGCGACGCCAGTGCCATTGCTGCGAAGGTGTCCATGATGAGGTTCACCCACAGTATCTGTGTCACCGTCAGCGGCATCTCCGTGCCTATCACCGAGCCGCCCAGTACGAGCAGCAGTGCTGTCACGTTGACAACCAACTGGAAGTACAGGAAACGCTGGATGTTCTTATACAACGAACGTCCCCACATCACGGCGTGGACGATAGAGCGGAAGGAGTCGTCGAGGAGTGTCATGTCCGAAGCCTCCTTTGCCACACTGGTTCCCGAACCTAACGACAGTCCCACGTGGGCGTGGTTCAACGCAGGGGCGTCGTTGGTGCCGTCTCCGGTGACTGCCACCACTTCTCCGCGACGCTGTAACATCTCTACCAGTCGCTGCTTGTCGGCAGGACGTGCTCGCGACATTACCTTGAGGTCGCCGACAATCTCCAGCGCATCCTCGTCGCTGAGGGCAGCAAACTCCGAGCCTGTGATACTTTCGCACACGTCACCACCGTGTTTCGTGTCGTCTATGATACCTATCTGTCTTGCTATCTCCAGCGCTGTTGCCGACGTGTCGCCGGTAACAATCTTTACGTCGATGCCAGCATTGACACACTGTCTTACGGCGTCGGGAACTTCCTGGCGCAGCGGGTCGCTGATGGCGCAGATAGCCTGTAGCTCTGTTCCCTTGCCACTGTCTATGGCGAAGGCGAGTGTGCGCATTCCTTTCTCCTGCCACCCACGAAGCGTTTCTTTTATCTCGTCTATTTGCAGTTCCTCGTCATTTCTCTCTCTTCTCATCTCTAAAATAACCTCCGGTGCACCTTTAATATATGTTATGCCGTCCGCGGTAGTTGACATATATTTCAGTTCTGTGGTAAAAGGCTGGCGGTGCGTTATGGTGTGACTGTCGCGGATGATGCGGTAGTCAACACCCTGCTGCATCAACCACTTCAGCAGTGCCTGTTCCGTGGGGTTACCAACGTCGTGTGTCGCCGTAGTGTTCAGTGCTATGGCCTGATATAACAAATCGCTCTCCTCTCTCCTCTCATTCCCGAGCTCCTCTAAAACTGCCACTGTCATTTTGTTCTCCGTCAGCGTGCCAGTCTTGTCGGTACATATCACCGTTACTGCTCCCATCGTCTCGCAGGCGTGGAGCTTACGCACCAAGTTGTTGCTCTTCAGCATACGACGCATATTAAGAGCCAGCGCCAGCGTCACCGCCATAGGGAGTCCTTCGGGTACCGCCATGACTATCAGTGTCACCGCCATCATGAAGTATTTCAGTACTACCTCCGCCATAAGGAGATAGTTGTCGGAGTGCCACACTGCATCGTCCGTGAGAATGTCGTGAACGAGGAAGATGACGAAGGCAGCGACGGATATTCCCGTACCTACCTTACTGATAATCTTTGCCAGGCGATCCAACTGTATGTTCAGCGGAGTCTTCACCTGTGTTGTCTCCGTCGATGTTATCGCCACCTTGCCAATCTCGGTGTTGTCGCCGACAGCTGTTACCACGAATATTCCACTGCCGTTCATCACCATCGTGGAGCGCAACACCATATCTTTGGGATAAGCTTCCTCCCCTCGGGAAGGTCGGGAGGGGGTTACTTCCTTCTCCGTCAGCAACTCTCCCGTCAACGACGACTCGTTAATCTGCAGACTGTCGCTCTGAACGAGTTTGCCGTCCGCCGGTATCTCGTCGCCAGTCTCTATTACTATGTAGTCGCCAACGACGACCTCACGACGGGGCACCAAACAGACCGCTCCGTCCCTTATCGCCTTCACCATAGTGTCGTCGTCCATCGCTGTCAGCGAAGAAAACTTCTTTGCCGCGTCGCGTTCAAAAAGAAAACCAATGGTGGTAGCAAGGAAGATAGCTATTATTATTCCCAAGGTCTCAATGTAGTTGTCCTCAATCGCAGCAATGACGAGAGAGAAGACTGCCGCCACAAGGAGTATCTGGATAATAGGGTCTTTGTATTTCTCCAGATAAAGTTTCCATAACGATGTACGCGCGGGGGGCGTGAGGATGTTCTCGCCATACTCTGCCCTGCTGCGTTCCACTTCAGCTGACGACAGCCCGTGCTTCACCTTGTTGTATATAGGGTCTTTGTCCATTTCGCGCACAAAGGTACATCTTTTTTTTTCTATTTCCATAAAAAAATTTGGATATTTCATTTATTTGGTGTACCTTTGCACCCGCAAAACAAATATTGCGCCGGACTTGTAGCTCAGTTGGTTAGAGCAACAGACTCATAATCTGGAGGTCACAGGTTCAAGCCCTGTCTGGTCCACTACAAAAGAGAACTTCGGTTCTCTTTTTTCGTTTACAGGGCTTTCACCTACGGTTACCTCCATCGTTTTCTGTTTGCCCCAGCTTCGCTGACTGCAAACACTTGGTCGGTGAGTCTCGCATTTATGACCTTCAGGTGAAATTCGCAACAGAAAAGTTTGGAATATGGGTTTTATTATATATATTTGCAACAAAGAACTATTAAAAACAAAATTGACCGATGAAAAGAAGAGCGCTTTTACTTTGTCTTAGTATCCTTTTACCTATAGTAGGAATGGCGCAGAGTGCCGTAGAGGTGTGGCCTGACGGAACAGCTATCGATGCGTGGTTCAAGAACACGCAGAAGGTGGATGTAGGCAGTCTTGGAAAGAAGTATGTCATTACCGACTACGGTGTAGAAAAAGACAGTAGTAAGATACAGACTAAGGAGATACAGGCGGTAATAGACCGTTGTGCCCAGGAGGGTGGGGGTGTCGTTGTTATCCCTGCCGGCACATTCTCGTCGGGAGCCCTGTTCTTCAAGCCACGCACCCATCTTCATCTTCAGGAAGGTGCTGTGTTGAAGGGTTCCGAGCGTATCATAGACTTCCCCGTGCTCACCACACGTTTCGAGGGCGAGACATGTAAGTATTTCTCAGCATTTATCAATGCCGACGGCGTTGACGGTTTCACCATAAGCGGCAAGGGAACCATTGACGGCAACGGACTGACGTACTGGCAGGAGTTCTGGATTCGTCGTAAGTGGAACCCGCAGTGCACCAATAAGGATGCGCAGCGCCCACGACTTGTGTATATCTCCAACTCCAGCAACGTCACCGTTCAGGATGTGCGTCTTATCAATTCACCCGTGTGGACGAACCACCTCTACCGTTGTGACCACGTGAGATACCTGGGCTGTTACATCTTCGCCCCCACAGAGAACATCCTTGCCTCGGATCCGCGTCGCGGAGCACCTTCGAGTGATGCTCTCGACATCGACGTTTGTACCGACATCCTTGTTGACGGGTGCTATATGCACGTCAACGATGATGCTGTGGTGCTCAAGGGCGGCAAGGGAACATGGGCCGACAAAGACTCCACCAACGGAGCCTGCGAGCGTATCATAGTGCAGAACTGTCGCTACGGTAAGGTGCACGGCTGTGTTACCTTAGGCTCGGAGTCGCTGCACGACAGAAATGTCATACTGCGCAACTGTGTCGTTGACGCTGCCAACAGGGTGCTGTGGTTGAAGATGCGTCCCGACACCCCGCAGCACTATGAATATGTACTCGTAGAGAATATCACGGGAAAGTGTCGCTCCTTCCTCTACGTCCATCCCTGGACGCAGTTCTACAAGATGGGCGACCGCCCTGACATGCCGCTGTCACGCTGTAATAACATCGTTATGCGTAACATCGACGTAGAGACAAGCGTGATGTTCGACGTCAAGACCTCCGACAAGTACAAGTTGGAAGACTTCACGTTCGACGGCAGAGCGCTGGACTTTACATTACCTTCTTTCCGATATTTACATTAGTTTTACCCGTTACTTCGGCATTATTTCCTCCGCCATAGATGTTGTCGCGGATGTCAACGCCGAGGACTTCGTATTTCTTGTAGTAAGTAGTGTCCGCTACGGCTTCGCCTGTAGCAGTCACGTAGTCGTTGCCACTCTTGGTGTAGTAGCCTCCGCCTGTAAGGTCGGTGCCTACTGCAACGGGTACTGCCATATAGATGTCATCACCTAACGCTGTGCCGACGTTGACGGTGGTATTTCCCTTGACAGGAGCTGCGTTGCCGCCACCGAAGACGCTGTTGATGGCACCCATCTTACCCTTCACGTGAGAAGGTCTGATAACCTCATGACCGTCAATGGTTATGATGTCGCCAGCGAAGTTAGAATAGTATTTTGTCTGTGCATCCTCGGTATATGACTTGTTCTGTGCTTCGCTTTCTGGGTCAGCCACCTCGTTGATGTTGACTGTAGGACTACCCACCATTACAGCTTGTGCACCATAGCCACCACCATAGACAGTACCGATGCTGGTGAACGACTTCACGTTGACCTCTGGGTCGTCAGAAGGATTAGCACCCGATTCTTTTGGTGTGCCGTCAGTGTTATAGCCATAGATAGAGTATGGTGCAAGGTTACCGCCGCCATAGAGCTCACCGATGATGATAGGACGGCAGCCTACCTCCTCGATGTTCACGGTGATGGAACCGTTAATCTGTCCACTCTTATTGTTGCCACCGAAGACGCGGTCGAAGGTACCGTTGGTGATTGTCAACGACACGTCACCGTGGATGTTGGCATCCTCGGCACCGCCATAGACGGCATTCAGACCAGGGATACAAGCCATGAGTAGCTTAGCCTCGGCATCCATCGACGCACTCTTACCACCGCCGTAAGCCTCGTCAACCTTGAAAGGACAGCCGCTGGCATCCTCGAGCATTGTTACAGCCGTCTGACGCACATTACCCTTGGTGTTAGAACCACCGAACACACGATGTATTGTTCCTCCGTGGATGTCAACAGAAGCAGCACCAGAGCCATAGACGTAGCTTGAGCCTGTTCGCTTTTCCTTGGTGTCGGCATCTTCCTTGTCGCGAACCTTCCAAACGCCGCCATCCTTATAGAACTCAGAATAGTTCTTGTAACCTACGTTAGCTCCTGGGTTAGGCAGGGTGACGCTATTTATGATGATGTCGTCCTGACCATTACCGCCACCGAAGAGCTCCATAATTTCGTATGTGCCGTTGACGGTAACATTGGTTGCAGGCGTTGAGGCCGCGTTACCACCTCCATAAACCTGACATATACTGGTAAGTTCACAACCGTCAATGATGACACTGGCTGTTCTGGCAGTAGCATCGTCGCTCTTTGGCTCGTAGGCAGAGAGGTTTCCACCGCCATAGACGGCTGTGACGTCGTAACGACCCATAACCTTTGCGGTCTTCTCACCCTCGACGGGATTGGCGATAGTCTCGGCAGCCGCATTCTGTGTCTTGTGAATATGTACGGTGACATTACCCTTTGGCGTTCCGTTAAGGTTGTTACAGCCAAAGATGCTACCCTTGACGATGCAGCCCTTAGAAGTGTTTGCTACACCCTCGTTGAGATTTAATATTACGTCACCATATACCATAGCCTGAACACCATCTGGGGTGATGGTACCAGTATCGTCCATAGTGTCTGACGTTCCAAGTCCGCCGCCGTAAGCATTGTGGTTGATGGTACCGCCCTTGAGGTTGACGGTAGTAACATGGGTGCTCGGAGTGTTTCCTTCGTTATTGTTAGCCAGTTGAGTGTCTGCCAAAGCACCGCCACCATAGAGGTCCTTGGCAACAGTGCCGCCAAGCATATTCACGGTAACACCTTCCCAGACGATACCAGCCTCACCACCGCCAAAGACGCTACCCTTGATGTCGGCATTACCATTTATCTCTACTTCGGTAGTCCTGACATTAGCAAAGTTCTCCTTCTGAACGTTAAGGTCGCCTCGTGCAGCACCATAGATATTACCATTACCATCGTCGGCACCAATCTTGGCATTACCTGTGATAGTCACCGTTGTCTTGCCTGACGTAGAAGACCCTTCGGCTTCCTCCTCGTTGCCTACAGAACCCATAGCACCTGCACCATAGACGTTGCGCAGCACATGACCACCCTTGACGATTACCGTAGCGTTTCCGCGTACAACACCAGCGAGAGGGTTGTAAAGTTCTTCGCCAGGATCTTTAACACTGTTGCCGTTGGCATCATCCCAATAAGTATCGGTACCACAACCGGCACCATAGACGTTACCACAGTTGTATGTATTAGCACTTGGGTCAGAATTACCAACCGTTCCCTTGTACATTCTTACTACGGCATCCTTAAGGTTATGTCCGTTCTCGCCACCACCATAAATAGAACCAAGAATTACTGGTCCTTTATCCTCTGCAGAAGAAAGAGAATCACCTATAAATACTTCGGCATTGTTAACCCACGCCAGTTGGTTCAGGAACGAACCCGTAGCTTGAGCATTGCCTTCCCATCCGCGTGAAGAACCGTTAATCATACCAGTATCTTCGCGGTTATGACCAATTAATCCACCGTTGATGGTAACAACAGTATTACCTGTGTTGGCAGCACAAGCAGTCGGCATACCATTGGCGTCGCGAGTAAATGTACCAACAGAACCTACGGCACCACCACCATAAACGTTATGTACTATCGTTGTCGTTGCTGTTGTACCATTAATTGTTACGGAGGTATTACCCTTCACGAGACCAGCATCAAGGTCAGCTACTTTGCTTACCACAAGATTACCCTCATTGTCTATCTTTCCTTTACCGCCGCCATATACATTACCATATCTGTAGCCATAACTGCTCTCGCCCTGAATGCCAATGGCACCACTGTTGACAGTCACCTCCGTGTCGCCACCAACGCCAGATTCCTCACCACCACCATAGACACTCTCTCTAACGGTGGTTGTACCGTTGATGGTGAGGGTTGCCTTGCCTGTTACGGTACCGAGGTTTTCAAGCGATTCTTCGGTATAGAAATATTTTTTTCCTGCATACTCAAAAGTCGGCTTTCCTGTACCAACACCAGCAGGAATGACAACACCTGACGGAATAACTACATTGGTAGTTTTATTCTTGTAACACCAAGTATAGGTCGTACTAGTGCTTGTAGGATCCGGATCAGGTGTAGGAGTAATAATACCTGTATAGACATTAAGAGTTGGTGCAGTCTTATCTTTATTATATATGGTTACTTCCGGAACACTTGCAGAATAGCCAGCACCAAAGGCTGAGCCCATAACTTCAGTGTCGGTAAGCGTTGATGTGACATCGCCTATAACACCGCCCAGGTTACCGCCACCATAAAAGCTTGTGAGCACTTTACAATTAGTAAGATTATTAGTAATTGGACCTGTATTGGTAGCTGAGAACTGTGCTGCATATAAATATGTTCGGAATATGCCTTTCTTAGCATCTGTACCTGTAGATGTGTTCACAATTTCCATTTCGTAGTCAGCCATATAGTTCTTGCCGCCATTGCGGTAGCCGTTAGGAGTATAACTGTTAAGCTTTCCTGTGGTATTCCAATTAAAGCCAGCCGTGACATCATTGACGGTGTTGTCGGCAGATTCATACTGCACATAGCTCGTTCCTCCATTTCCGCCACCGTAGTAAACGCCAAAGGTTGTTCCTGTAGCATTAGTGATGACGGTCTTGTTGTTCTCAGGATTAACTGCATCCAAAGTCATATTGCCAAACTTAGGACCACCACAATATTTAGTTATTTTACTATTGTCAACAGTGACATTGATGTTGCCTGTAACAAGTTTATCAGCCAATGTGCTACCACCATAGAACTCATTGATGACGGAATGATTAATTCTGAAATAAACATCACCATTGATACCTTCCTTAGCAGCTGCAGCTATTTGCTTGAAATTACCACCGTCAATATAACAGTGGGGGTTGTCTGTATTTGGTGTAACACCATTATTAAAGTTTCCGGTCAGATAAAGATTATTGATTCTTCCTCCGAGGACATTAACGGCACAATGGCGGGTAGGATATTTAGCACCAGCGTTGACATGGGCTCCAGGCGAGAAGGAAGGAATGTAAACATTACCACCTAAAATGACATAATCAATATGGTCATCAGCATTTGTTTTTGCTTTGGTGCCTTTACAATATTGATCGAAAATACCACCATTAAGAATGAGAGGAGCATCTTTTGTACGAGCTGCATTCCCGAACTCAAACTGTCCAAAGTGAATTAAAGACGTTTCGGTTACCTCAAAATGGCCTAAAGGAAGATAGCAGCCCAATGAATAGTATTGTGTGGAACCATACTCTTTCATTGCCATACCTATTTCAATAACAGGCAGGAAATCGAAACGGATAGGACAGATACTCTGTCGGTTTGTACCAGTACCTAATTGCCACTCAAGACAATAATCTGGTTCGTCGTCAAAATCAAAATCTGCACTGATAATGGTGCATCCTTTGTCCGCAGTTCCAACATCATATCCATCTGTGCGGTACTGATGATTACCAACTAAGACAATGGCTTCCTCATAGACATTACCATCGGGAATCTTGCTTGAGACAGAAGCCGTTTGTACAGTTTTATCATTACCAAGGCTTGAAGGGCGAGAACCAGCTGGTGCAAAGTGATAACCTATGTATTTGTTCGAATTTGTATTATATGACATATAGACACGGTCATAACTATGGTCTGCACTATTATCAAGGTAAACAGCATTCGCCCATTTTGCGGTGATAGTGATTGCCGATACTCCGTTTGGCACATAATAATAGCCTCCCTGAGCAAAGATTCGTTCCTTGTCCTTATTCGTACAATCACGGTCAGCGAAGTTATAACCATCTTGCCAATTTTTAACAAGAGTACCTTCTGTGCCACCTGTCACGCTTGTGATTTCCCAACCAACAACGACTTGATCTCCATAGTTTCCACCATATCTTGTAGCCCAATCATTACTATTGGGGTCACCAAAGATACTATTGTAATAAGGCAACTGTATTTTTCCATAGCAGAAGTCGTTATTTTCAATATCCATAGCAGTGATAGTGATGTTTTTGCTGCTTGAACCACTAAGACTTCCTCCTTTATTGATGGTGACGGTGATACTTCCTAATTTCTGTCCCTCAGTGTCGGGGACGGCTTTAGTCGTGATAGTATTTGAGGAAGTCGGGCGACTTTCCCAAGCCTTGCTAACAGGATTAATACGATTGTCGGGGTCCTGATTAATCGCTGAGTAATACTTTCCTGGAGCCTTCAAAATAGGGTAGGGAGCAATACTGGGGTCAAGTACCCATTTTGCCATCAGTGAGGCATTCTTTGGCACAGCTTGAACATCCGTGGTGGACATTTCACTTGGAGCAGATGGAGCACCTACCCACCAACCGCAGAGTTCGCGATTGCTGTTCAGCAGGTAACGGTAGTATTCATATTTAGTGAGGTACTCCTCTTTGGCTGGCCATGAGCAGTTGTAGTGGCTATTATCTGCCAAACCTAAGTTTGCCTCTGCACGATAGAAGTCGTAGTTGTTGATACCGGTAGCTGTGTTATTTAGAATCGTATTGCCGCCATAGACTGGATATCGTGTTGTACCACCTGTAATGTTACCATAGAACATACAGTTTACTATGGCTGTCTTAAGTTGAGTATATTTCCCGTCGGTAACTTTTGTGGTTGATGCAAAA
>CAMUVE010000045.1:0-16321 GCA_947163985.1 uncultured Prevotella sp. | reverse complement strand
TATGGGAAATTTAGTAGCGATTGTAGGACGCCCTAACGTTGGCAAGTCCACACTGTTCAACCGCCTGACGAAGACCCGTCATGCGATAGTCAGCGACGAAGCAGGCACCACACGCGACCGCCAGTATGGCAAGTGCGATTGGTGCGGTCGTGAGTTCTCTGTTGTCGATACCGGCGGCTGGGTAGTAAATTCAGATGATATCTTCGAAGGCGAGATACGCAAGCAGGTTCTCGTTGCCACCGAAGAGGCTGACCTCGTTCTGTTCCTTGTTGATATCAAGAATGGTGTTACCGACCTTGATATGGACGTAGCTAATATCCTGCGTCGCTCCAAACTCCCCGTAATTCTTGTTGCCAACAAAGCCGACGACGGCAAAGACCTTTACTATCAATACGATTTTATCCGTCTTGGTCTTGGTGACCCTATGTGTATTAGTGCTGCCACCGGTAGCGGTACCGGCGACCTTCTCGACCTAGTGTTAGAGAAGCTCCCCGTTGTTGCCGAAGACGAGGTAGAAGACGGTATTCCACGTTTTGCTGTTGTTGGTCGTCCTAATGTTGGAAAGTCGAGTATTATAAATGCCTTCATTGGCGAGGACCGTCATATTGTTACCGACATTGCAGGCACCACACGCGACTCCATTTACACCCGTTACGACAAGTTCGGTTTCGACTTCTACCTTGTAGATACAGCGGGAATCCGTCGCAAGAATAAAGTTACGGAAGACCTTGAATTCTACAGCGTTATGCGCTCTATCCGTGCTATTGAGAATAGCGATGTCTGCATCCTTATGATTGATGCTACACGTGGTATCGAGGCACAGGATATGAATATATTCCAGTTAATCCAGAAGAACCAGAAGTCGCTTGTTGTCGTTGTCAACAAGTGGGACCTCGTAGAGGATAAGTCACAGAAGGTTATCGACACCTTCACCAACGCCATCCGTCAACGTATGGCTCCCTTCACTGACTTCCCCATAATCTTCTCGTCGGCAGTTACAAAGCAGCGTATTTTCCGTGTGCTTGAAACCGCCAAGGAAGTTTATCTGCATCGTAAGATTAAGATTGGAACCTCGAAACTCAATGAGGTTATGTTGCCTATCATCGAGGCAACACCACCGCCAAGCATCAAGGGTAAGTACATTAAGATAAAGTACGTGAGCCAGGTTCCTGACACACGCATTCCAACTTTCGTGTTCTATGCCAACCTGCCGCAGTACATCAAGGAGCCCTATAAGCGTTTCCTTGAGAACAAGATGCGCGATAATTGGGAGCTCACTGGAACTCCGATAAATCTTTTCGTAAGACAGAAGTAGGATGAGGAAGCTTTGTATAGTATTTGCAATAGCCAGTATTATGGTAATAGCCTGTGGCAAGAAGGATGCTCCCGACTTTGCCGCAGCTGAAGCAGCACGCGACTATTACCAGCAACTCGTTCAGGGCAATTACGAGCAGTACGTGTCAGGTATGATTAATGGCGACAGCCTTCCTGCCGACTATCGTGAGCAACTCGTTGCCAATGCCAAGATGTTTATTGCCCATCAGAATGATTTGCATAAAGGCATCAGCACCATAACTGTTCAAAACTGCGTCAATGACAATACTACCCCTGCAGCTCAAGCTTTCCTTCTGCTTACCTATGCCGACAGCACCAGCGAAGAAATCGTAGTGCCAATGGTGAAGCAGAACGACATTTGGTATATGAAGTAGCCTCTTACTTCAAAGTTTGTGTGATTGGGTGTTTTCTGGGGGCAGTAGTTTCAGAGGGTGAAACTGTTGGTTTCATCGGTTGAAACTGTTAGTTTCATACTGTGAAACACATCCGATTATGAAGATGGTGTTGCGAGGAGGAGTAGAAATAAAAAAAATCGGGCGTGAAGCCCGATTCTATTTATTTGCATGGGTTGAACCCGTAAATTCTTGCTGAATTGATGCAGTACTCGTAGTAATACTCACTGCTAAGCCACTTCTTAATTAACTTTTTCATCTTTTTACCCTTTCTTTAATTTTAGTTGTCACCCTGTAATCAGGGATTCATTGTTATCCTTTTTCTATGCTTTTTATTTCTTTTGACGATGCAAAGGTAAACAATATTTGCTATATGTTGGTTTAGTAATTACGGATTTAGGGTAAAAAGTGCTTTATTTTTGACTTTAATCAAGATTGTGTGGGTACACGGCGGTGTTGTTCCACCACAACTTCGTGCATTTCTTTGAGCAGATCTGAGGCGAAAATGAAGTCCGTAAGTCGTTTATTTTTTGATTCCATAACGTCTGCCGACACTCCCTGCCACTCTTTGTGACCTTCGTATATAAAGAGGATATTCTCGCCTATGCCCATCACGGAGTTCATGTCGTGGGTATTTATGATTGTAGTCATGTTGAACTCCTTAGTCAGTCCGTGCAGCAGTTCGTCGATGACGAGTGACGTCTTGGGGTCAAGTCCTGAGTTCGGTTCGTCGCAGAACAGGTAGCGTGGGTTCAGCACTATGGCGCGTGCTATTGCCACACGTTTCTGCATACCTCCGGAGATTTCGCCCGGGTATTTGTTTTCAGCTCCCATGAGGTTCACGCGTTCCAGACATTCCATAGCTCGGTGTTTACGTTCGCGTAGTGTCATTGTAGAGAACATGTCGAGAGGGAACATGACGTTCTCGAGTACCGACATAGAGTCGAATAGTGCGGCGCTTTGGAATATCATTCCCATTTCGCGTCGCATAAGCACTTTCTCCTTCTTCGACATAGTTACGAAGTCGCGTCCGTCGTAGAGAATCTCGCCCTTTGTAGGTTCCAGCAGTCCCACGATGTTGCTCATTAGTACCGTCTTTCCGCTACCACTCTGTCCTATGATGAGGTTTGTCTTACCATCCTCGAAAGTGATGTTAATGTCGTGTAGCACTTCTTTGTCGTTGAACGACTTATGTAGGTTCTTTATTTCTATCATGACAGGAGTTGTGTAAGGAATACGTCAGAGAAAAGTATAAGGATGCTGCTTGTAACGACAGCGCTTGTTGAAGCCTCGCCGACCTCTACAGAACCGCCCTCTACGGTATATCCGCAGTAGCTTGACACGCTACTGATGATGAAGGCAAATACAAGACTCTTTATGATACTCATCCACAGGAACCAGGGGATGAAGTCATGAGTGAGTCCCAGCGTGAGGTCCTCCGGCGGCATGAGGTGGCCTATGTACGATGTTGCGTAGGCACCGATGATACCCATTGCCGAGGAGAAAAGTACGAGGAACGGCATCATAGTAATCATGCCGAGAATCTTAGGTAGTATGAGGTACTCTGCAGAGTTGACACCCATTATCTCAAGAGCGTCAATCTGCTGTGTCACTCGCATCGTTCCTAACTCTGAGGCGATGTTTGAGCCCACCTTACCGGCGAGGATAAGACACATTATACTGCTGGAGAACTCCAGGAGCATGATTTCTCGTGTTGTGTATCCCGCCACCCATCGTGGCATCCACGGGCTTTCGATGTTAACCTTCATCTGTATGCAGATAACAGCGCCGATGAAGAACGAGATGAGCAGGACGATGCCGACCGAGTTTACTCCCAGCGCCGACATTTCCTTGATATATTGTTTCAGGAACATCCTCATGCGTTCCGGACGTGAAAAGGTGCGTCCCATAAGCATCAGGTAGCTTCCAAAACTTTCAAGCCATTTAAGTATTATCATATAAAAAAGTTGAATATTGGTGCAAAGATACTAAATAATTGATAATTGTGAATTGATAATTGTGAAATTTTATTCTTTTAAACTATTCTTTTTGGCAAATTGCAGAAAAGAAGTTATCTTTGCAACTAAAGAATTAAGAATTAATACTATGTCAAAGAGAATATTTACGGTAGTTGCAGCCTGCCTGTGTTCGGCTGTAATGTTTGCGCAGAGTTTCGAGGCGCTGTGGAAGCAGTATAAGGATGCGGTAGAGAAAGACTTGCCCATGACCCAGGAGGAAGTGCTTAAGAAGATAAGTGCTAAGGCAGAGAAAGACCCCGTATTCAACGAGGTGTGGAAGGCCGTTATGGCGAAGTACGAAGGTAAGGACTATGTCATTGAAAACCCCGAGTTGTTGGCAGGAGGCAAGGCCAGCGCGTATGTTCCCTTTGTCGAGAAAGGTCCTGACAGCGAGCTGTTTAACGGTGACCTGCTCCATGCTGTTGGTATGTATGTCGGCGACTACGACACCATGATAAGATACTACAAGGAGCATGGTAACAGGAGAGTACTTCCGCTGTTGTATGCCGAGAAGAATACCAGTCGTACCGACGAAGAGTGGGACCAGCTCTTCAAGGAGTATGGCGACCTTGTGGAATGTGGTGAATTGGCTATAGCGCGCCACGACGATATGGTGCGTCATAGAGCCAGCGCCAAGAAACGCATAGAGTGGATTGACGCATCGCTGAACCGCTGGGGGAAGTGGAAACGCATCGACGTGTTGCGCAACGAACGACTCATGCTTACTCAGCCCGGCTATAATGTGCGAATGAATCAACACATGGTAATGCCCGGCAAGGAAACAAATGTTGAGGTGTTTGACGTTCGTAATCTTGAGAGCCTTACAATGAAGGTACGCAACAAGAGTAACAAGACCATTGTGCAGACAGAAACCATCCGCTTCGTGGGAAAGAAAGACTACGAGCTGAGCAGCGACACCATAACCATTCGTCCGCTGCCGTTAGGCGAGTACGAGGTGATGTTCGACAACGACCAGACTCTGGAACTCAACGTTACCGACCTCTTCGTGCTTTGCGAGTATCTGCCTGCAAACAATATCCGCTATGCCGTTGTTAGCGCTACGACAGGACAGCCCGTTGCTGGTGCTCACCTGCGTCTTAGTTTTAAGAACGAAAAGGCAAACTCTGTGGTGACGCTGACTACCGATGGTCGTGGTGAGACAACATATAATTATAAGGAGGGTATTCCGTCAAAGGTGTATGCCTATACCGACAGCGACAAGTCGTTTGTGGGACAGTCCATGTGGGGCAATTACATCTTCTACGATAGTCGCAGCAGTCAAAACATAGTAAACATATATACCGACCGAAAGATATACCGTCCGTCGCAGACCGTCCACGTGTCGCTGCTTGCCTATAACAACAAGCACGGACAGACCGTAACCATCATCAACGGAAAGACAATAAAACTATCCCTGCGCAACGCTAATAACGAGGTTGTGGCAGAGAAGAATGTCACAACCGACGAGTACGGCTCTGCAGCGTGCGACTTTATTCTGCCGCAGTCGGGAGTTTCCGGCACATACAGCATCTCAGGCGACTTCGGTGGTTATGCCTATATCAATGTAGAACAGTATAAGCGTCCTACCTTTGAAGTAACCTTCGACGAGGTAAAGGAGAAGTACGTTGCCGGCGACACCGTTACCATCAAGGGACATGCCCGTTCTTATGGCGGTGTGCCTGTAACCAATGCTAAGGTAAGCTATAACGTTAGCCGTAAGCGCTCCTTCTGGTGGTGGCGTCGCAACGATCGCAAGGTAACCATCGACAGCGGTGAGACATATACCGACGCAGACGGTAACTTCACCCTCCGCATGCCACTCGTAATGCCCGAGAAAAAAGAAGGTGAGCGTGAGTCGCTATTCTACAGCTTCACCGCAGAAGCTGATGTTACCGACCAGAGCGGTGAGAGCCACAACGCACAGCAGACTCTCGGTGTGGGTGCCAAGCCCGCAATACTCTCTGTTGACCTGCCCAAACAGGTGCTCCGCGATAGTTTGAATCAAATGACCTTTACGTTGTACAACGCTGCAGGACAGGAGATTGAAGGCGACGTAACATATACCATTGACGGCAAACAGATGCCGACGGCGAAGGCTGGCGAGGCAATAAAGAAGCTCTCTGCGCTGACCATTTCAGGACGTCACACCGTTGAGGCTATAGCCCTCGGTGACACCTTGCGCCATGAAGTCGTTGTGTTCACGCTGAAAGACAAGAAGCCTGTAATAGAAACCCACGACTGGTTCTACGCATCGGCAACAGAGTTCTCCGATAAACAGCCTGTAACCGTTCAGGCAGGTTCGTCGGACCCCGATACCCACATCTTCTATACCTTCTTTGCAAATGAAAAGGTTGTTGAGAGTGGGGCAATAGATGTTAGCAATGCCCTCTACACGCGTACCTTTAATTATAAGGAAGAGTATGGCGACGGACTGTTACTTACCTATGCCTGGGTGAAAGACGGCAAGTGTTACACACATACCGCAAAGATAAAAAAACCACTGCCCGACAAACGTCTGAGGATGGAGTGGAAGACTTTCCGCAACCGTCTTGAAGCAGGACAGAAAGAAGAGTGGACGCTGAACATTAAACGTCCTGACGGCAAGCCCGCAAAAGCACAGCTATTATCGACACTCTACGACCACAGCCTGGATCAGTTGACAAGTTACGACTGGAACCTCAACTTAGGTTATTTCCAAAACTTGCCGTCAACAAATTGGCGAAGCACAATCTTAAGGAGTCAGGGCAAGAGCTATTACAAGGATATCCGTCTCAAGGATGTTAGCGACCTGAGCTTCGACCAACTCTATCCTGTTGTGAAACCCTATAGCTTCTACACAGACCGTCATCCCTTGGTGCGTGTCCGCGGTACTCATATGATGGGAACACCGAAGGCTGCCAATACTATGATGATGAAGTCGGTAGCTGTAGAAGAGAGAGCTATGGCTGACATTAAGGTCTTTGACTCCGTGGAGCAACCCGTTGCTGCTGTCAATGCCGCCGGCAAAGAGCCGTCAAAAGCCGCCACCTCGTCATCGGTACGCGAGAATTTTAACGAGACGGCCTTCTTCTACCCGTCGCTGATGACTGACGACAAAGGAGACGTCTCCGTGCGTTTCACCCTTCCGGAAAGCATCACCACATGGAGATTTATGGGACTTGCCCACGACCTCGAAATGAACTACGGCATCATCGATGCTACCGCTGTGGCAAAGAAAGATCTTATGACGCAGCCCAACATGCCGCGCTTCGTACGCAAGGGCGATAATGCTACCATAGCAGCTAAGATTACCAATACTGCAGAAGGTGCTATCAGCGGAACAGCTACGATGACAATCCTCGACGCAGAGACAGAAAATGTGATATACACAGAGCAGCAAGAGTTCGCAGTCGAGAAGGACAAGACGACAGCGGTAAGCTTCGGCTATACCCCCGACGGCAAACACTCTCTGCTTATCTGCCGTATCGTTGCCGCCGCAGGTAATTTCAGCGACGGAGAGCAGCACTATCTGCCCGTGCTTAGCGACGAAGAACTGGTTATCAACACCGAGGCTTTCAACATGAATGCTCCCACCACCAAGACAATACCACTCGCAGCTGGTGGTAGCAGTACTATAGAATACACCCAGAACCCCGCATGGCTCGTCGTTCAGGCAATGCCTTATCTGGCTCAGACAAACGAAAAGAACGCCATCTCGCTGGCATCGTCATATTATGTTAACAGCATAGGACGTCACCTCGTTCGCCAGATACCCGACATAGAGAAGACCTTCCGTCTGTGGCAACAGGAACAGAGCACAGAGACAACTCTTATGAGTCAGCTCGAGAAGAACCAGGAACTCAAAACTCTCGTCCTCGAAGAGACACCGTGGGTAGCAGAGGGAAAAAAGGAGAGCGAGCAGCGCAGAGCAGTTGCAAACTTCTTCGACAGTAACACTCTTGATAACCGTCTGGCGACAGCGCTCCACGACCTTGAGGAACTGCAGAACAATGATGGCTCCTTCAGTTGGTGGAAGGGTATGGACGGCTCGCCAATGATGACGGCACAAGTGGCGGAGTTCCTGACACGACTCAACATCCTTACCGGCGAGAAGAGCGAGACAAGCGAAATCCTCGACAAGGCACATAAGTTCCTCAGCAACTACACCGTCAAGGAGGTAGAGAAGATACGCAGTCTCGAGCGCGCCAAGAAACCTTACCATATAAGCAGTTATTTCGCACTACAGTGGACATACCTCTGTGCTATCAGCGACAGGAAGATGACTGCACGCGAGAAGAGTGCTACCGATTACCTCATAAAGTATCTTGAGAAGCAGAAACTGTCGCAGAGTCTTTATGCAAAGGCACTCACAGCGATAGTACTATATAAGAACGGACAGACACGAAAGGCAGCAGAGTACGTCAAGAGTCTTAAGGAATACACCACATACAGCGACGAGATGGGCCGTTACTACGACACTCCGCGTGCAGGCTACTCGTGGCGCAGCTATACCATTCCTACACAGGTGGCGGCGATAGAGGCGCTGAAGATGATAGTCCCCGAAGACCACCAAACGGTGGAGGAGATGCAGCGTTGGCTGTTGCAGCAGAAACGCACACAGACATGGGACACCCCGATAAACAGCATCAACGCCATATACGCATTCCTCGACGGTAACACGTCGGCACTCGCAACACAACAGCGCGACGTGATAACGGTGGATGGAGAGCTTCTTGACACCAAGGCATCAGCTGGCTTAGGATATGTGAAGACACGTGTGGAGGGTGGCAACGAGCTGAAGATAGAAAAGACATCAACGGGCACCAGTTGGGGCGCCGTATATACACAAAGCGTACAACCGCTGAAAGATATCGCTGAATCTTCCACAGGACTCAAAATCAGCCGTGAGGTGATGACAAAAGGTGAGCTGAAAGTAGGCGACCGCGTGAAGGTACGTCTTTATATCGAGGCGGACCGCAACTACGACTACGTACAGGTAGTAGATAAACGCGCCGCCTGCCTTGAGCCGGTGAACCAGTTAAGCGGTTATCAGGACGGATGCTATGTAACACCAAAAGACCAATCAACAAACTACTACTTCTATATGCTGCCGCAAGGAAAGCACACCATAGAGAGTGAGTATTACATAGACCGTGAGGGCGAGTACCAGACGGGTACCTGTACCATACAGTGTGCTTACGCTCCGGAGTTCTATGGAAGAGCAAAGAGTGAGGGAGTGATTGTTAAGAAATAAAGTATAATGAAGAAGAACATAATAATAACAGCGATGCTGTTAGCCTCGACAACAGCAGGAGCGCAGCACCTTCAGGCAGTCCGCGACAAGGTGGACTGCGGAAATGTCATCTACGAACATCCTGTGACGGCACGTTTTGAGTTGCAGAATAAGGGTGGAGGACAGTTGCAGATAAGTATGGTAAAGTCCTCGTGCGGATGTACGTCGGTAGAGTACCCCAAGACACCTATTGCGGCAGGCGATAAGTTTTCCATAACAGCGACCTACGATGCCCGACAGTTAGGACATTTCTTCAAGGACCTTGCCGTATATTACAACGACGCAAAGAAACCGCTGTACTTAAGTATGACGGGTGTTGTCGTGGAGGAGGCTATAGACTACAAGGGTGACTTCCCCTTTATGATAGGTAATATTCAGGCAGACGTCAACAACATAGAGTTTGACGACGTCAATCGTGGCGAGTGTCCACTGAAGCGTATCAATATTCGCAACAATGGCAACACGGCTATCTCGCCTGTCGTCATGCACCTGCCTAACTACCTGTTGGCTACTGTGTCGCCATCGACAATAGCACCAGGACGTCAGGGAGTGGTAACGATAACACTTGACTCGAGGAAGTTGCGCGACTTCGGTCTGACGCAGACAAACGTCTTCCTTGGCGCCTTCCCGGGTGACAAGGTTAGTCACGCAAAGGAAATACCTGTCAGCGCCGTGCTGCTGCCAGCCTTCACCGAACTCACAGAGACAGAGATTGCCAACGCACCGCAGTTACGTCTATCGACAGAGAACCTCGACCTGGGTTCTTTTGATGGAAAGAAGAAACGTTCGGGTGTGATAACGGTGGAGAATGTGGGACGTTCAACGCTGAACATCTCGTCGTTGCAGATGTTTACCTCAGGACTTAGTGTGAAACTCAATAAGACAACGTTGCAACCCAACGAGACAGCAACGATGAAGATTACCGTTGAGGCGAAGGGACTTAAGACAGCTCGCTCGAAACCTCGTGTGCTGATGATTACCAACGACCCGATGAAGTCGAAGGTTGTGATAAACGTAGATATAAAGAAATAAGATATGGAACATCCAGAGAATAACGAAGAATATAAAGGACTACAAGTGAATGACGGAGTAGCGCAACCGTCGATAATAAACCCTTACCTGCAACGCAGCAGGTTCCGTCGTCAGGAGCTTTCCGTTGACGATATGGTGAAGGGAATACTTGAAGGTAACGTTACCATACTGTCGCAGGCAGTAACCCTCGTGGAGAGTGTTAACCCACAGCATCAGAAGAAGGCGCAGGAGGTTATAGAGAAGTGTCTGCCGTACAGCGGAAAGTCCGTGAGGATAGGTATCAGCGGAGTGCCTGGAGCAGGAAAGAGTACCTCTATTGATGAGTTCGGAATACATGTCCTCGACCGCTTTGGAGGGAAACTTGCTGTGCTTGCCATCGACCCCAGCTCGGAACGCTCCAAGGGTAGTATCCTCGGCGACAAGACACGTATGGAGAAACTTTCGGTACGTCAGGATGCTTTCATACGTCCTTCGCCAACGGCAGGTAGTCTTGGCGGTGTGGCACGAAAGACGCGTGAGACGATAGTATTATGCGAGGCGGCAGGCTACGACAAGATATTCGTGGAGACCGTTGGAGTAGGACAGAGCGAGACGGCATGTCACTCTATGGTTGACTTCTTTCTGCTCATTCAGTTGGCAGGAACTGGTGATGACCTGCAGGGCATCAAAAGAGGCATCATGGAGATATGCGACGGCATAGTGATTAACAAATGTGACGGCGACAACGTAGATAAGTGTCATATGGCGGCACGCAACTTCAGCAACGCGCTGCACTTCTTCCCGAAGTCAGAGAGCGGATGGCAGCCAAAGGTGCTTTGCTACAGTGGTTTCTATGGTCTTGGCATCAAAGAGGTGTGGGACATGATTTACGAGTACTTCGACTTCGTCCAGGCAAACGGATATTTCTGTCATCGTCGTAACGAACAAGCGAAATACTGGATGTACGAGAGTATCAACGAACACCTCCGCAACTCGTTCTATAACAATCCCGTCATAGAGCAGAAGCTCATCGAGGCAGAACACTCCGTACTTGCCGGAGAGAAGACGTCATTCGTGGCGGCTAACGAACTGTTGAAAATATATAACCAATGTCATGAATAAAACTATAAAGGTAGAGATTGACGAAGGTAGCGGATTCTGTTTCGGTGTCACTACCGCCATCGGTAAGGCTGAGGAGGAACTTGCCAAAGGCACCCGTCTGTATTGTCTTGGCGATATTGTGCATAACAGTATGGAGTGTGAACGTCTGAAGAACCTAGGACTTGTGACTATAAACCACGAAGAGCTGAGCAGTCTTCACGATGCTACGGTATTGTTGCGCGCCCACGGTGAGCCACCGGAGACTTATGCTATAGCAGAGCGTAACAATATAAAGATTATTGATGCTACGTGTCCTGTCGTCCTGCAGTTGCAGAAGAAGATTAAGGCGCGTTATGAGGCATCGCATAACAGGCGCTCTATAGTAATTTTCGGAAAGAAAGGTCATGCTGAGGTGCTCGGTCTGGTAGGACAGACACAGGGCGAGGCAATTGTCATAGAGAATGTAGAGGATGCTGCCAAACTCGATTTCAACAACGACATCTACTTGTATAGCCAGACAACGAAGTCGGTTGATGAGTTCCGTCGTATCATAGCATACATAGAACAGCACATATCGCCGTCGGCAGAGTTTAAGAGTTTCGACACCATCTGTCGTCGTGTTGCTAACAGAATGCCTAACGTAGCCGACTTCGCTTCGAAGCACGACCTGGTGCTCTTCGTCAGCGGAAAGAAGAGTTCCAACGGTAGGGTGTTATATGCGGAATGTAGAAAGGTAAACAGCAACAGTCACCTTATAGAAGGTCCGGAAGATATACGTCCTGAGTGGTTCAAGAACGTAGAGACGGTAGGGCTCTGTGGAGCTACAAGCACTCCAAAATGGTTGATGGAGCGCTGTAGCGAATATATTACTCAGTAGCTTCCTTAAAGCGTGCCATCAGCCACTCGTTCTGCTCTGCAATAGTCATATTGCTATTGTCGAGCATCAGGGCATCGTCGGCAGGTTTCAGGGGTGCTACCTCGCGATGGCTGTCGATATAGTCGCGCTCCTGCACATTCTTTAATATGTCGTCGTAGTCAGCTTCCATACCCTTTGCCTTCAACTCGTCGTAGCGACGTTGCGCACGTACCTCTGCTGATGCTGTAACGAAAATCTTCAGCTCTGCATTAGGGAATACCACCGTTCCGATGTCTCTGCCGTCCATCACTACTCCTCCGTCCTTACCCATCTGTTGCTGTTGGCGCACCATCTCTGTGCGTACGAAGGCGAGGGTGGCGATGGGACTAACGTGTGACGATACCTCCATGCTGCGTATCTCTTTCTCTACGAGTTCTCCGTTGAGGTATGTGTCGGGACGTCCTGCCTCCTTATTGAATTTGAACGATATATTTATGTCGCCCATCCTCTTCTTTAGCGCTTCGGCATCATTTAAGAGTCCTTCACGCATAGCGAAGAGCGTTACGGCACGATACATAGCACCCGTGTCAACATATATATATCCAATACGTCGTGCAAGGTCCTTTGCCATAGTGGATTTTCCGCACGAAGAGTGTCCGTCAATTGCTATTGTTATCTTTTTCATTATTGAGTTTATAGTTTATATGATACGTTTACCATTAGTGATGTGCTGCTAACATGATATTTTCCGTATGCAAGCTGCAACTTGAAACGCTCCAGTTGAAGACCGGCACCGAGTGACAGTCCTGCCATATGGGCGCTGCCCTTTTCCTCGCCGGCAGCTATTATCTCCATCTGTTTCGCCCTGCGGAAGTTATAGCCTGCCGCGATGTATATCTGGTCTGACAACAGTAGGTCGAGACCCGCTACCAAGTGGTTGCCGAAACGATAGTTCCAATGTCCGAGATCTACCATCGTCGCCGACAGACGTATAGGACTGTTCGCAAGACGTTTGGTGACACCAAACTGGAAGTCGATAGGCATCCTGTTATACTCGTCTTCATAGGCTTTCAACTCGCCACCGAGGTTCTTTGCCACTAGCGCCAGCGACCACTCCGTATCGGGGTCGTAGAAGTTAAGACCCAAATCGACACCCATCGCTATGGAGTTGTATTTGCCTATGTACGACGTGATGAACTTTGCCGTGATACCACCCATGAGTTTCTGTGTCAACGCGTAGCTGAATGTTCCTCCGACGGCAATGTCCTTTGCCGAGAAGTCGCCCGTCTGCACGTTGTTGACGGTAGTCTCCTTCATGGTGCCGTAGTTTATGTACTGCGCCATTGCTGCCCACGATGCCTTCTCGTTGATAATCCTGTTGAACATTGCGCTGGCGGTAATAGCGCCCTCCATGTATGTCATGAAGTTAACGTTGATATTCTTGTCGCTCACACTGCCCAACAATGCGGGGTTATGGAACGTTAGGGTAGGGTCGTCCTCTATAATTGTTATGTTGTCGCCACCCAGTGCCGCACCGTGTGCACTCACGGGAAGTCGCAGGAAGTTATACCCCGTCCTGCTGTCTTCCTGAGCGCTCAACGACGTAGCGCAGAGTAGCATGATGGTCGTCAGTATGTAAAAAAAACTATAATTTCTCATTATAATAGTAAAATTCTTCACTCTTCACTCTTCACTCTTCACTCAAAAGTATTACCTTTGCAACATTATAACGTAAAAAAGTTGTTTTTGTTGTGGAGATAAAGAAATCTAATAAGGCAGATCTTGAAAGACGACGTCCGTGGCTCTTCCTCATCGGGGTGGTCATAGCCTCGTCGTTGTTCTTTGCCGTCCTCAATATCTCCATAAATCCGCCTTCCGGAGATGTGTCACCGGAGCTCCTCGAAGAGATAGCTCAGGAGATGGAACTGAATATGAAACGTCCTGATAAGGACCTCATTCCTGTCTTCCCTCCCGAAGAGAAAAAAGAGGAAGAGTCGGAGATACTTAATATAGTCGATGATAAGGTGGAAACTACCGACGTTAACGAAACCGCTGCTGAGTCTGAAGGAGAAAACGAAAAGGAGAAGACGGAACCGGTATCACCCGTTGTCGTTGACGAGAAAGACAAACCCTTGCAGTTCCGTATCGTAGAGCAGCTGCCGGAGTTCCCAGGCGGAATGACGGAGTTCATAAAGTGGCTTACCAAGAATCTCCGCTATCCCCTTGCTGCCAAGCATTCCAATATAGAAGGTCGCGTGGTGGTGTCGTTCATTGTAAATACCGACGGCAGTATAAGTAATACCCGTGTGGCTCGTTCCGCCCATCCGCTCCTCGACAAAGAGGCTCTCCGCGTCATCAATATGATGCCACAATGGAAGGCAGGCGAAGAGATGGGAAAACCCTGTCGCACAATGATTTCAGTACCTGTTGTTTTTAAATTATGAAATACGAAGAAATTGTTAACCGTTACATCGAGTCGTTGCCATACGACCGCAAACCACGAGAGCTCTACGAACCGATAAGGTACGTGCTCTCTATGGGTGGAAAACGTATTCGTCCAGTACTTATGCTTATGGCATACAGCATTTATCGTGATAACCCCGAGACAATACTCCCCGAGGCTGTAGCGCTGGAGACATACCATAACTTCACATTACTCCACGACGACCTTATGGATAACGCCGACGTACGTCGCGGCAAACCCACCGTACATAAGAAGTGGGATGCTAATACAGCTATTCTTAGCGGCGATACTATGCTCGTCCTTGCCTTTAAGCGTATGATGGAGAAATGTCCTGCCGACAAACTTGGTGAAGTCCTCAATACCTTCACCGTTACAGCACTTGAAATTGACGAAGGCCAGCAGTACGATATAGACTTCGAAACACGTAACGATGTTCGTGAAGAGGAGTATATCGAGATGATCCGTCTTAAGACCAGCGTGCTCCTTGCATGTGCTATGAAGATAGGAGCGATACTTGCCGACGCACCCGCTGGCGATGCCGAAAAGTTATATCATTTCGGTGAACAGATAGGACTTGCTTTCCAACTTCAGGACGACCTGCTGGATGTCTATGGAGACCCTAAAGTTTTTGGTAAAACTATCGGTGGCGACATACTCTGTAACAAGAAAACATTTATGCTTATCAATGCCTTCAACAGAGCTGATGAGGCTACCCGTAAGGAGTTAAATCAATGGATTAGTATTTCTGAGCAACTTGCTGGCGATAAGGCTCTTGAGAAAATAAATGCTGTGACAGGAATATACAACAAATTGGGTATTCGTGAGCTTTGTGAAGACAAGATAAACAGTTATTTTGCTGAGGCGGAAAGCACTCTTGAGAGCCTCGATGTCGCCGAGGAAAAGAAGGTGGCGCTGCGCAGTTATATGAACGAACTGTTACATAGAAACAAATGAAATTTATAGACACACATATTCATCTTGATGGAGAAGAATTCGCTCCCGACATAGATCAGGTTGTGGAGCGTGCACGTGAGGCTGGAGTACAGAGAATGTTCCTGCCTGCCATCGATGTGAAGTCGTGTCATTCCGTCCTCGCTACCTGTCAGCGTTTTCCAGACCTCTGCTTTCCTATGTTGGGACTACATCCCGAGGAGGTGCGTAGCGACTGGCGCAGCAGTTTGGAGCAAATAAAGGAAATTATTCACTCCTCTCTCCTCTCTCCTCTCTCCTCTAAAGTTATCGCCATAGGCGAGGTAGGTCTTGACTACTATTGGAGTCGTGAGTTCGAGCAAGAGCAGTTGGAAGCCTTCGAGGAACAGGTACGTTGGTCTGTAGAGATGTGTTTGCCCTTGATGATTCACTGTCGTAAGGCACAGAATGAGCTTGTCGCCATCCTGCGTCGTTATAAGGATGACCTCCCGGGAGGAGTCTTTCACTGCTTCACAGGAAATGACGTTGAGGCGCGTCAACTCCTTGAGTTTCCTAATTTCGTACTCGGCATAGGTGGTGTACTTACCTTTAAGAAGTCTCATCTGCCTGAGGTTCTTCCGGCTGTTGTGCCTCTCGACCGTATCGTCATTGAGACCGATGCCCCTTATATGGCGCCCGTACCCATGCGCGGACAGCGTAACGAGAGTGCCTTCATACCTTATATTATTGAGAAACTTGCCGAGAGCTATGGTGTCAGTCCCGATGAAGTCTGTCGCCAGACTAACGAAAATGTCCTTCGCACATTTCCCCGCATAGTTAACAAATCATAATTCTCAATACCTAATTCCTAATTCTCAATTATATTCTTTATCTTTGCATTCCGATTTTATTAGGAGAGGTGCTCGAGTGGTTGAAGAGGCACGCCTGGAAAGCGTGTAACCG
>CAMUVE010000044.1:0-16787 GCA_947163985.1 uncultured Prevotella sp. | reverse complement strand
CGATGGTGAAGTGGTTCTTTGGCTCTGGCATAGCGAGGTTGTTGAACACGCTGATAATCTGTGCCGGAGTTGTGTCGTGAGAGCCCAGACCGTAGCGACCACCAACGATGAGAGGACGGTCCTCAACATCGTAGTAAGCTGCCTTAACGTCGAGGTACAGAGGTTCTCCGTCTGCTCCTGGCTCCTTTGTGCGGTCGAGCACAGCGATGCGCTTTACTGTCTTTGGAACAGAAGCGAGGAGGTGCTTAACAGAGAAAGGACGATAGAGGTGAACGCTGATCATACCTACCTTCTCGCCGTTAGCGTTAAGGTGGTCGATAGCCTCGCGTGCTGCATCGGTAGCAGAACCCATGAGGATAATCATGCGGTCAGCATCCTGAGCTCCGTAGTAAGAGAAGAGGTGGTACTCACGACCTGTAATCTTGCTGATTTCGCCGAGGTACTTCTCAACAACTTCAGGAACAGCGTCGTAGTAGGGGTTACAAGCCTCGCGGTGGGTGAAGAATGTCTCTGGGTTCTCAGCAGTACCGCGTGTTACGGGACGCTCAGGACTCATAGCACGGTCGCGGAAACGCTGGATGTACTCTTCCTTTACGAGAGGACGGATGTCTTCCTGGTCCATGAGCTCAATCTTATGATACTCGTGAGAAGTACGGAAACCATCGAAGAAGTTTACGAAAGGTACACATGTCTCAAGAGTTGCGAGGTGAGCAACGGCTGTAAGGTCCATAACCTCCTGAACAGAACCTTCGCAAAGCATTGCGAAACCTGTCTGGCGGCAAGCCATAACGTCCTGGTGGTCACCGAAGATACAGAGTGAGTGTGATGCCAGAGTACGTGCAGAAACGTCGAACACGCAAGGAATCAACTCGCCGGCAATCTTGTACATGTTTGGAATCATCAGCAGAAGACCCTGTGAAGCGGTGAATGTAGTGGTGAGGGCACCAGCCTGCAGAGAACCGTGAACGGCACCGGCAGCACCTGCCTCAGACTGCATTTCCTGTACACTTACGTTCTGACCCCAAAGGTTCTTACGACCTTTGGCTGCCCATTCGTCAACATGCTCTGCCATTGGAGATGACGGAGTGATGGGGTAGATAGCAGCTACCTCAGAGAACATGTAGCTCACGTGAGCTGCAGCCTCGTTACCATCACAAGTGATAAACTTTTTTTCTTTAGCCATAATGTTATTAATAATGTTAATGTATGAATATTATGTTAACTCAATAGTTTGTTTCAATATAAGAATCCGAAGAGCCACAGCGGCAGTTGGTTGTCCTTTCCCACCTCGGTGTTGTATCGGGCGTAATAGATGTCGGGCGACATACGTGTCTTGCTCTTTCCCTGTGCGTCAACGATTTGGAATTTGTAGTTTCCGTCAACGATGTAGCTGGGGTTCTTCCCGCTTCCAAGATTCACCTTGTGGTCTTTCCACAACGAGTTGATGAAGAATGTCTCCATAGCCTCCTGCTTCTGTACCTCGAAGGGGTAGATGGCATACATCAGGTTGGTATTGTGGAGTATCACCTTTGCAGGTTTTTTTGGGAACTCCTCGCCGACGGGGTATATCAAGTTCAGCAGTCGTGCGTCTTTAAGGTATTTTATGTAGTTCATTACCGTTGCGCGACTTGTCTCGATGTCCAGTGCCAACTTAGAGATGTTTGGGGTTTTATGTCCGTTTACCGCGAGTTTATAGAATAGCAGCTTTATCTTCGGCAGGTATTTCAGCTCTATCTGCTTAATGAGCAGTATGTCCACCTCCGTCATCATGTTCATTGTCTTCAACAGGTTCTCGGAATAGTTTCGGTGCTCCAGGAAGAAGGGATAGAATCCGTGATGAATATAGTTCTGGAAGTGTTTTACCGGCGATGCGTAGGGCAATATCTTCCTCACGAGGTTCTCGTGGTCGTTGATAATCTCGTCCAGGGTGAACGGCTTGAAGTCGGTACCTGTCTGCAGATTAAGGAACTCGCGGAACGAGAATCCTCTAAGGTTGTAGCTATTCACTATGCCGTTGAGCTCGGGATTTTCCTCTTTCAGTCGCATGACGCTGCTTCCCGTGAACACTATTTTCAGGTTAGGGTAGAGGTCGTAGCACTTTCTCAGTTCGGCACTCCAGTTCGGCTCCTTGAACACCTGGTCAATGAGCAGCACCTTGCCGCCTTTCTTGTAGAACTCGCCTGCGAAGTCGGCAATTCCTCGGTCCTGAAAATAGAAGTTGTTCATGTTGACATACAGACATTGTCGGTCGCGTATATCAAAATGCTCTTTGGCGTATTGCAGAAGGAAGGTGGTCTTTCCGACGCCACGTGTCCCCTTGATACCAATCATTCTGTTGCTCCAGTCTATGTCGTCCATAAGCTGCCGACGCACAGGTGCATTGGTATGTTCTATCAGATAGGTGTGTGTGCGGAAAAAAGCTTCCATCGTATTTGATTTGTTTTAAAACGTGGCAAAGGTACAAAATTCATTGTAAAATGCAAAGCAGATATTGCAAAATCTTGTAAAATAGTATTAATTTTTTTTGTTTTACCCTTTTCTGTGCCTTTAGCAGGGTAATTTTTTATACCTTTGTTGGCAATATGAGACTACATATCTTTAACCCGGAGCACGATATTGCGCTGGCATATAACCGTCGCCGACAGACAATGCCGCACGCCGCACAGGAACTTAGAATGAACCTTGGGTGGCTGCCAGCCCTGTGGGCTGACGACGGCGACGTGGTACTCGTCGATGATGCCCTCTATGCCGTGAAAGCCGCTGCCAAGTGGAAAGATAGCTGTCGTCAGGTGCTTTTTCTGCAGAAGGAGGAGCTTCGTGGCATCCGTTTCGACGAGGTGCTGCCGTGGGGGTGGGACCTCCGTGTGCGTACAGAACTCGTTGATGCGGGGGTAGAATGTGCTGTGATGCCCTCCGAAGAGGCAATTCAGACGATACGTGCCCTCAGCTCGCGTCAGCATACTGCTCACCTTCTTCCTGCTTTGCGTAACGGTATAGAGGAACAGACCTGCGGTAGTGCCGAGTATGTAGGCAGTGTTGCCAATGTGGAGCGATTGCGTGCCCACTACGGAAAGATTGTCGTCAAAGCTCCTTGGAGCAGCAGCGGACGCGGTGTGCGCTTCGTCGTAGAAGCCCTCGACGATACCCTTCGGGGATGGGTAGAACACGTCATTCAGCAGCAGGGCGGCGTAATGGTGGAGCCCCTGTATGCTAAGGTGCGCGACTTCGCCTTTGAGTTCTGTGCTCTCGCCGACGGCAGGGTAGAGTATCGTGGGTTGTCGCTCTTCGAGACCCGCCAGCAGGCATACATCGGAAATATCCTTGCCTGCGAAGACGAGAAACGACGTATGCTCAGTCGTTACTTGTCACCGGAGCTCATTGATGAAATCATTTGTCGTCTGGAAAACCAACTTTCCAAACTGCTCAACGGTGCCTACATAGGTCCCCTCGGTGTTGACCTGATGATAGTTAGAAATTTAATTCATCCTTGCGTTGAGGTTAATCTTCGTCGCACTATGGGTCATGTTGCCCTCGCATTCAATACTCTTCCTACGGAGCCGACGAGAGTTATGACTATAATACACGATGTTAATTATAAGTTGAAAACCAACTATTTAGAAAATAATTATGTACAAGTACTTTAATCTAATTCTACTACTACTGTTGCCCCTTACGGCAGCAGCTCAGTACCGTTCAAAGGTGTGGTCGCCCGACAATGGAGACGGCACTTTTACCAATCCGGTTATCAATGCCGACTATAGCGATCCCGACGTCATTTGTGTCGGTGACGACTACTATCTCACGGCAAGTTCCTTCAACTGTATTCCAGGTCTTCCAATCCTGCATAGCAAGGATATGGTAAACTGGGAAATCGTAGGCTACGCCCTGAAGTCGTTATACGAGGGCGACAAACTCAAGAAGAATCACTTCTCGCGTCCTCAGCATGGCGCCGGCGTGTGGGCTCCGAGCATTCGCTATCACAACGGCGAATACTACATCTATTGGGGCGATCCCGACTACGGCTGTTATATGGTGAAGACCACTAATCCCGCCGGCGAGTGGTCAGACCCTGTCTGCGTCATAAAGGGCAAGGGCATCATAGATACCTGTCCTCTGTGGGACGACGACGGACGCTGCTATCTCGTCAACGGATGGGCAAATTCCCGTTCCCGTTTCGCCTCCGTACTCACCGTCCGCGAGCTTAATGCCGAAGGTACCAAAGCCATCAGCGAACCCGTCATAGTCTTCGACGGCAACGGCACCGAGAACCGTACTTGCGAAGGACCAAAGTTCTACAAGCGCGACGGCTGGTACTGGATCATGTGTCCTGCCGGCGGTGTGCCTACAGGCTTCCAACTGGCTATGCGTGCAAAGAGTCCCTACGGACCCTACGAGAGTAAGAAAGTGCTGCAGCAGGGCAAAACACCCGTCAACGGCCCTCATCAGGGTGCGTGGGTACATACCGAATATGGTGAAGACTGGTTCCTGCACTTCCAGGACAAGGAGTGCTATGGTCGTGTGGTTCACCTGCAGCCCGTCGATTGGTCGTCAGGATGGCCTATCATGGGAAAGCACGGAGAACCCGTTATCACTTATAGAAAGCCAAAGAGCGCTTCAACCACCATCGTCAACCCCGTCGAGAGCGACGAGTTCAATGTCCCTGAGTTAGGCAAACAGTGGCAGTGGCACGCTAACTACAATCCTACCTTCGGAATGCCGACAGCCTTCGGCGTCGCGCGCGTATATACATATAAGGTGAAGGAAGACTACAAGAATCTCTGGGAGGTGCCCAACCTGCTGTTGCAGAAAACTCCTGCCGACAAGTTCACCGCTACCGCAAAGCTGCGCTTTACCGCCAAAGACCAGAACCAGATGGGTGGCATCGTTATGATGGGACTCAACTACAGCGCTCTCGTCGTCAAGAGGGTAGGCGACGAGTTTCAATTGCAGCAGATAACCTGCATTGGTGCCGATAAAGCTAATCCCGAGGAGGTAGAGGTGCTGGCGACGCTGAAACCCACCGCCAAGGACAAGATAGACTATCAGCCTGCCATCCACGAAGACATCTTCCTGCGAATGATTGTCAACGACGGCACCTGCCAGTTCGCCTGGAGTGCTAACGGCAAGACCTACAAAACCGTAGGTAAAACCTTCACAATGAAAGAAGGCAAGTGGATAGGCGCCAAGATAGGATTCGTAGCCATCGAGCCAGGCGCAAAAACTAACCGCGGTTGGATTGACGCCGACTGGTTCAGAGTAGAGTAAAAAATAAAGGTCAGCACACGCTGACCTTTATTTATTATTGTAACCATTACTCGAAGAAGTGGGCGAGTACGCAGAGAATGCCAATTACTATGGTGAGGATGACCATAGCGCGGTAACCCCACTTCTTGAGGATTTTGCGCTTCTGAGCGGGTGTCAGCGGCCTTTTCTCCTCTTCATAGTGGTGGCTATGGTGGTGATGATGATGGTGTGTTTCTGTCATGATTTTATATTTGTTTTATTTTAGATGAATGCTACTGTTAATCCTGCCATTACGATGCTTACCATAGACATGAGCTTGATAAGGATGTTCAGCGAAGGACCTGATGTGTCTTTGAAGGGGTCACCGACGGTATCGCCAACGATACATGCCTTATGGGCGAATGAGCCCTTGCCTCCGAAGTTTCCTTCCTCGATATTTTTCTTTGCGTTATCCCAAGCTCCTCCGGCATTAGCCATAAAGACTGCAAGGGTGAAGCCGCCAGCAAGTCCTCCGACGAGGAGTCCAAGGACACCAGCAACACCGAGAACGCAGCCTACGATGATGGGGATGAGGATGGCGAGGATTGATGGGAATACCATCTCGTGCTGTGCGGCACGTGTTGATATCTCCACGCAGGAGCCGTAGTCGGGAGTTGCCTTACCCTCAAGGATGCCGGCAATCTCGCGGAACTGACGACGTACCTCTTCGACCATCTTCTGTGCAGCACGACCTACAGCCTCCATAGTGAGTCCGCAGAAGAGGAAGGCAGCCATAGCACCGATGAATGCTCCTACGAGTACTTTGGGGTTCATAAGGTTTACCTGGAAGAACTCCATGAAGTCTGGCATCGTTGCTGTATGTGGGTTGAAGACTTGCTGTGTCAATGGATGGATAAACTGTTCGCCACCTTCTACGGCACGAACCATAGCTATCTTTATCTCTTCGACGTAAGAGGCGAGGAGTGCCAGCGCTGTGAGTGCTGCAGAACCGATGGCGAAGCCCTTACCCGTTGCTGCTGTGGTGTTACCAAGAGCATCGAGTGCGTCGGTACGGTGACGCACTTCTTCGCCAAGTTCACTCATTTCGGCATTACCGCCGGCATTGTCGGCAATAGGTCCGTAGGCGTCGGTAGCCAGGGTGATGCCCAGTGTGGAGAGCATTCCTACGGCGGCGATGCCAATACCGTAGAGTCCGTGGGCTATGCTCTCGGCACTCATGGTGAGGTTGAAGCCGTTAGCACACATATAGCTAAGCATGATAGCTACGCCGATGGTGAGTACGGGGATGCAGGTAGAAATCATTCCTGTTCCTATACCTTTTATAATAACCGTTGCAGAACCAGTAAGACCTGCCTCGGAGATTTTCTGGGTTGGTCTATATGAGTGTGACGTGTAGTACTCTGTAGCCTGTCCGATGATGACTCCTGCTGCAAGACCTGTGATGACGGAGAACGACAGTCCGAGCCAGTTCTCGATGCCTAAAGAATAAAGGATGCAGAACGATGCGCCAGCGATGAGTAGCGCAGAGACGTTTGTTCCTAACGACAGCGAGTGGAGCAGGTCCTTCATGGTAGCTCCCTCCTTAGTGCGAACGAGGAAGATGCCCAGAAGCGAGAGGAACACTCCTACGGCAGCGATGAGCATAGGAGCTATGACGGCACGCAGTTGCATATCGCTGTTCATAGCAAAGGCTGTCGCTCCGAGAGCCGCTGTTGAGAGTATTGAACCACAATAGCTCTCGTACAGGTCTGCGCCCATACCTGCAACGTCACCAACGTTGTCGCCAACGTTATCGGCAATGGTAGCGGGGTTGCGCGGGTCGTCCTCGGGGATGTCGGCCTCTACCTTTCCCACGATGTCGGCACCAACGTCGGCAGCCTTAGTGTAGATACCTCCACCGACACGTGCAAAGAGTGCCTGTGTTGATGCTCCCATACCGAAGGTAAGCATTGTGGTTGTAACGGTAATCAGCGCCATATTGTTGCCGTGATAGAAGTGACTCAGTACAACGAACCAAATGGCGATATCCAGGAGTCCCAGACCTACTACCGTGAGACCCATAACGGCACCCGAACGGAAGGCTATGCGGAGTCCGCCGTCAAGGCTCTTGCGTGCCGCATTGGCGGTACGTGCCGAAGCGTAAGTGGCTGTCTTCATGCCGAAGAAGCCTGCCAGACCGGAGAAGAATCCGCCCGTGAGGAATGCAAAGGGCACCCAGGGGTTCTGAACTCCCAAGCCATATGCCATAAACGCAAAGAGGATGGCGAGTACGATGAACACGTAAAGAACTACCTTGTACTGTTGTTTTAGATAAGCCATAGCACCTTTGCGGACATGACTGGCAATTTCTGCCATTCGCTCGGTGCCTTCCGATTCTTTCATCATCTGTGTGAAGAAGAACCACGCCATGCCCAGGGCGATAATCGATGCTATGGGCACGATCCAAAATACTGAAGGAATAATCATTGTTTTGTACTTTTATTTTATGTTTGACTTTTAATCTTTGAGGTTCAACATCACTACATTCTCCACATGTGGGGTGTGAGGGAACATATCTACGGGCTGAACGGCATCAACCCTGTAGAGCGCATCCAGCAGTTGCAGGTCGCGAGCCTGTGTTGCGGGGTTGCAACTGACATACACTATGCGCTGTGGACGAGCGTTGAGGATTGTCTTCACCACGTCGGGGTGCATACCAGCCCGCGGCGGGTCGGTGATGATAATGTCAGGTCGTCCGTGCTCACGAATGAAGTCGTCGGTGAGGATGTCCTTCATGTCGCCAGCGTAGAATAGCGTGTTTGTGATTCCGTTAATCTCGGAGTTTATCTTAGCGTCCTCGATAGCCTCGGGGACATATTCTATACCGATAACCTTGCTGGCTCTCTTGGCTACAAAATTGGCTATTGTGCCGGTACCCGTGTAGAGGTCGTAAACGAGTGGAGAGTGAGGAGTGAAGAGTGAAGAGTCTTCTCCGAAGGCGAAGGAGCGTACTACTTTGTAGAGTTCGTATGCCTGTTCGGTGTTTGTCTGGTAGAACGACTTCGGACCCACCTTAAAGCGCAAGTCCTCCATAAGTTCAAAGATGTGGTCGTTGCCGTGAAAGACAAGGATTTCCTGATCACCGATGGTGTCGTTACACTTCTGGTTGTCCAGATAGAGCAGCGAGGAAATCTCGGGGAAGTTGTCCTTGATATGCTGCAGCAGCGCCAAGGCTTTCTTGCCGTCCGCTGTGGTCCAGTCGCCTGGAGCCTCGTGGGGAAGACAGAATTGCACTATCACCATCCACTCGCCAGAATTGGAGTTGCGTATTATTACATCGCGCAGCAGTCCGTGTTGTTCACGGAGGTCGAAGAACGTCATTCCCGTCTTTGTGGCATAGTTGCGAATCTCGTTACGAATTCGGTTATGGAGATCGTCCATAAGCCAGCATTTTTCGATAGGCAGAATCTTGTCGAAGGCACCAGTTATGTGAAACCCTATGGCGGGCACATCCTTTTGCAGCGTCTCGTCAGCCAGTTCTTCCCTTGTCAGGTAGCGTTTGTTAGCACACCCGTAATCCAGTTTGTTACGATATTCGCTCGTTCTCTTTGAGCCCAGAATGGGCATGAACTCTGGTAGCGCAATCTTGCCGATGCGTGTCAGCTGGTCGAACACCTGCTTGTGTTTCATGCGCAACTGCTCCTCATAGGGTATCTGTTGCCATTTGCATCCGCCGCAGACTCCGAAGTGCTGACACATTGGTGTTGTGCGCACCTTGCTACGTTCGTGGAACCTTATTATTTCGGCTTCCATGAATGAGTGTTTTTTTCGGCGCACCTGCAAATCGACAACGTCTCCAGGAACAGCCCAAGGCACGAATACCACCACATCGTTAACCCTCGCTATTGCTTTTCCTTCAGCGGCATAGTCAGTGATGGTAATGTTCTCTAATATCGGTAATGGTTTCTTCTTTCTCGCCATTGTTTTCTTTATTTTCGATGCAAAGATAATGATTAATCCTTAATATACCATATTTTATGCTTTTTTTTTGCAAGAGGGGTAATGAGAATATTTGTAATGATTGGAATTATGAGTGTTTTGAGTAGTGTTTCGATGTAGGATGCAAAATTTTAGTGTTTAATAACATTTAAAGTTCTTCGTATGTCGGAAAATAGTTGTATTTTTGCACGTCAAAAATTAGTCCAAAACGTCTTAGAACGAAAATAAAGGGCATTTTAGGGCATTTTTCGCAATCAGATAAATAGTAATCGTAAATAGTCAAATAGTAAATAAATTTAGATGGACGAAAATCAGACATTCGACGGTGGTCAAACCGTTGACAATGACAGAATCATTAAGATTAACATTGAAGAGGAAATGAAATCCTCTTACATCGACTATTCTATGTCGGTGATTGTAGCCCGTGCGCTTCCTGATGTGCGCGACGGCTTTAAACCCGTTCACCGCCGTATCCTTTACGGTATGGCAGGAATAGGTAATACGAGTGACAAACCTTATAAGAAATGTGCCCGCGTAGTAGGTGAGGTGCTCGGTAAGTACCACCCCCATGGTGACAGCTCTGTTTACGGAGCTTTGGTACGTATGGCACAGGACTGGAACATGCGCTATACTCTTGTTGACGGACAAGGTAACTTCGGTTCCGTTGACGGTGACTCTGCAGCAGCTATGCGTTACACCGAGTGCCGTCTGTCAAGAATGGGTGAGCACATCATGGACGACCTTGAGAAGGACACCGTTGATATGGCTCCAAACTTCGACGATTCGTTAGAAGAGCCTACAGTGATGCCTACAAAGGTGCCTAACCTGCTGGTAAACGGTGGTAACGGTATCGCCGTTGGTATGGCTACAAACATTCCTACACACAATCTTGGAGAAGTAATCGATGGATGCTGCGCATATATTGATAACCCCGATATTGATACAGAGGGACTGATGCAGTATATCCAGGCTCCAGACTTCCCAACAGGTGCATACATCTATGGTCTGCAGGGCGTGAAAGACGCTTATGAAACAGGTCGTGGACGTATCCTGATGCGTGCGAAGGCAGAGATAGAAAGTGGCGATTCTCACGACAAAATTGTTATTACAGAGATTCCTTACGGCGTTAACAAGGCACAGCTCATTGAGTACATTGCCGACCTCGTGAAGGAAGGACGTCTTGAGGGCATCACCAATGCTAACGACGAGTCTGGTCGTCAGGGTATGCGTATCGTCATTGACGTTCGTCGCGATGCTAATGCTAACGTTATCCTTAACAAGTTGTTCAAGATGACAGCGCTGCAGAGCTCGTTCTCTGTAAACTGTATTGCGTTGGTAAAGGGACGCCCACGTCTGCTCTCGCTGAAAGAGTGCGTGAAGTACTTCGTAGAGCACCGTCACGACGTTACTATCCGTCGTACACAGTTCGACCTCAGAAAGGCTAAGGAACGTGCACACATCCTGGAAGGACTTATCATTGCCTGCGACAACATCGACGAGGTGGTACACATCATCCGCGCTTCGAAGACCCCTGTTGACGCTCAGCGTAACTTGGAGCAGCGCTTCGACCTCGACGAGCTGCAGTCAAAAGCTATCGTCGATATGCGTCTGTCACAGCTCACAGGTCTGCGTATGGATCAGTTGCATGCTGAATTTGACGACCTGATGAAGCAGATAGAGTACCTGCAGAACATTCTCGACGATCCAGAGCTCTGCAAGAAGGTTATGAAGGACGAGCTCCAGGAGGTTAAGGAGAAGTATGGCGACCCACGTCGTACACAGATTGTTCCCGACGAGCACGAGTTCAACGCAGAGGACTTCTATCCTAATGACCCAGTGGTGATTACTGTAAGTCACCTTGGATATATCAAGCGTACCCCGCTGAACGAGTTCCGCGAACAGGCACGTGGTGGAGTAGGTATGAAGGGAGCACGCACACGCGACAACGACTTCACAGAATATATCTACCCAGCTACTATGCACCAGACAATGCTCTTCTTCACAAAGAAGGGACGCTGCTACTGGCTGAAGTGCTACGAGTTGCCTGAGGGCGATAGAAATTCTAAGGGTCGTGCAATACAGAATATGCTTAACATCGACGCTGATGATGCCGTAAACAATATCTTGAGACTTCGTGGAAAAGGTCTTGAGGATGAGGAGTTTATCAATAGTCACTACGTCGTGTTTGCAACGAAGAACGGTACTATCAAGAAGACTCTGCTTGAGGCTTACTCACGTCCAAGAGCAAACGGTGTGATAGCTATCAATATCCTTGAGGGCGACGAGGTTGTTGACGTTCGTCTGACAAACGGAAACAACGAACTCATTATGGCAGATAGAAACGGTCGCGCCGTACGCTTCAATGAAAATACTGTACGCGCTATGGGACGTGTATCTACTGGTGTTCGCGGTATGAAGATTGACGACGACGATGATGCCGTAGTAGGTATGATTGTTGTCAACAAACCTGAGGAAGAAACGGTAATGGTAGTCAGCGAAAACGGCTACGGAAAACGTACCGCTGTTGTCGATGAGAACGGCGAAGATATCTATCGTGTTACTAACCGCGGCGGCAAGGGTGTTAAGACCCTCAACATCACCGAGAAGACAGGACGTCTGGTGGCTATAAAGAATGTTACCGACGAGAACGACCTTATGATTATTAATAAGAGTGGTATCGCTATACGTCTTGCCGTGAAGGAATGTCGCGTTATGGGACGTGCTACTCAGGGCGTGAGACTCATTAACCTCGCCAAGAAGAACGACGTCATAGCAAGCGTTTGTAAGGTGATGGGTTCAGAACTCGAGGCTTATGTTGAGCAGAAGAGTCGTGAGGAATATCTCGGCAACCAGGAAACTCAGCCAGAGGAGCCACAGACCGAAGAACCTCAGAATACAGAAGAATAATTCAATAACACTTAATATTAACTACTGATTATGAAGAAATTATTAGTAATGGCATTGATGGTACTTGGTACCTCTGCCGCTTTTGCACAGACAGACATCGTAAAGTCAGTTAAGAAGGCAAAGACATTTGCTGACGCCGTACAGGCAGCTCAGGGAGTAGAAGCACTCCCAGAGAGCGACCAGAACAAAGTCTATGATGCTATGTTGAAACTTGCTGCCAAGGAATTCGAGGCAGACAAGAAGAACTATGATGCTGCACGCACTTTCCTGGGTTGCGTAACTAACTATGCCCAGAAGAATCCAAAGGGTGCTATGAAGTATTTCATGCAGATGGACCAGGCACGTCAGACTCTTCTCGACCCAGGTCAGGAAGGTCTTAACGCTCAGGACTATCAGAAAGTTTACGACAACCTGCACTACTATGTAGATGCTGCTAACGTAATGTACGAGGGCGACCTCAAAAAGGATCCAGGTGTTCCACAGATAACTTACTTCGTTGCTGTTGCTGCCAGTCAGCTTGGCAAGGACAAGGAGGCTATCCACTACGCACAACCAGCACTCAACGACTCTGTATATGGTGGCGCTGCAATGAGCATCAAACTGGGTGCTCTGAAGAAGGCTGTTAAGAACCACAACGACTCTATAGAGTTCATCAGCGAGGTTAAGGACCTGTATGGTAAATATCCTGTAGGTTCTGCCAACGACGTAGTGCTTCAGGAAGTAGTGAACTACTACTCAGCTCCTGAGTACAAGGCAGAGCTTAACAAGGTATTCGAAGAGGTTGCTGCTAAGGACCCGAATAACAAGATGCTCTATGCTCTTATCGGTCAGACAGCAATGAACAACCGCGAGCACGACGCAGCTATCTCAAACTTCACGAAGACTCTTGAGATTGACCCAACATTCACCGCTGTTCGTTACAACCTCGCACTCTGCCAGAACCAGAAGGCTATGGATATCATCCAGGCTACTCCTAACGGCAAACCGAACGACGAGGCTAAGGCACTGCTGAAGCAGTCTATCGACAACGCGCTGAAGGTTAAGGAAGAAGATCCAGAGCGTAAGATAGCTAACTGGGCATACACCCTCTACCAGGCATATTACATGCTGGGCGATGAGGCCAATGCTAAGGTTTATGAAGAACTGATGAATAAGTAATTCGTAATAGATTCAGATGAAGCGATTTCTGCTGATAACGCTTCTCTTGATATCAATTGTTCCGTGCTTGAACGCTCAAAAGAAAGAGCTTGCTCAAGCACGGACATTGATAAAGAGCGGCAAGGAACTTGACAAAGCCATAAATATGATGGACAAACTGCTCCGCGACTCCCTGAACAGAAGAAATATGCAGGTGTGGCAGGTGAGGGCAGAGGCTATCCGTGCACAGTATGAACAGGGCAACGAACGACTGTACTTGAAGCAGAAACAAGATACGGCGGAACTGTTCCTCCTGGCACGAAAGATGTTCCTGGCTTATCAGCAGGCTGACTCTATTGATGCGCTACCCGACAGAAAAGGACGTGTGGCACCGAAGTACCGTCGCAGAAATGCTGAGTATCTGCATCCCTACCGTAAAAACCTGTTCTACGGAGGCAATTATTTCCTGAAACAGGAACGTCCTCAGGAAGCTTATAATATGGTGCAGACTTACATTGAAAGTTACTCGCACCCTCTCTTTGAAGAGTATGCCAAAGAGCCGGACAGGAACATCCCTACGGCGGCATACGTTGCTGTTGTCGCAGGACACCAGCTTGACAACCCGCAGATGTCGCTGAAGTATGCCAAGGAGGCGTTACAGGACACCATAAGACTTGAAAACACCCTTGTTTATCTGTCGGAAACATACTTGCAGGTTAACGATACGACACATCTTGTGGAATGTCTGTGGAGAGGTTTTGAGAACCTTCCGACGTCGGAATATTTCTTTACACGTCTCTACGACTATTACAACGGGAAGCATGAAGCTGATACGGCAATGATGGTGGTGGAAAAAGCACTCGCAAAAGATATGAAGTTCATGCCTGCGTTGAATGCTAAAAGTGACCTGCTGCTGAATCTTGGCGAAAACAACAAGTGTGTGGATGTTTGCAACGATATTATTGCCCTTGAGCCGAAGGCTGCAAACGCCTATTACAACGCTGGTGCGGCGTATGTCAATATGGCTATAAAACTCAATGAAGGACACGTCGATGCAGCACGTCGAAAACAAATCCGTGAGTGCTACAGCAAAGCGCTGCCTTATATTGAGAAATACAAAGAGTTAGAGCCCCAGCTGAAGAGTAAGTGGGGACCCGTGCTCTACGATATTTACCTGAAGCTTAATTTGGGTAAAAAATTTGAACAGATGGAGCGCCTACTGCGTAGTAACTGACGCATAGCCTACAAGTCGGTCCGTACGTTCGCCCATACCCCTGAAATATACTAATGCCTGATAGCTGTTTACCGTCTGGAAGTAATTTCCTTCGGTAGGCATCAGTTGTATTTCACCTTCGTTATTCATCCACAGGTACTGATAGCTGTAGTAGCCCTGTTTCTGCAGTATGCGCGCCTTATACGACTGCGACTGGTAGTCGTAGGTCATGCGGTATTGCGGCAGGAACTGGTCGTATGTCCACATGCCGTTGATGTAAACGTCGCCGTCAACGGGTTGCGGACATTTCAGTTCGTAGTTTACATAAACATATTCGCAGGTGAAGTCGATGTCTCTGTTGTCGCTATTACGGATTATATAACCTCCGTTGAGCGCCTCGTCGGTAAGGTAGTTCTTGCGTGGCTCGTCAACAAAAGGATACACCTCGTAGCTGCTGCCGTCCCAGTTTATTTTGTCTATTCCCATAGTGGGGTGGGTGACGTCGAGGATTTCATATTTATGATATGTGTTGCCCGCCTTGAAGATAAGGTCTCGACAATGAATCCATTGTAGTCCGTCCGACATGATAAACTGCGGATTGACGTTAATCTTCGCATTATCCCAGCGGTTGTTCTGCATGACGACGGTAGTCAGCTGACTCTCCCTGTCTATGACTTTCATACCGTTGTATTTCAGTTGCATCTCCACCTGTTGGTGTGCGTGGTTGATGTCGATGTCGGTAGCTGTGGTAACACTCATACCCAGTCCCATTTTCATCTCTGTCACCATAAAGCAAACCACAAGAATCTCGCGGTTGTCGTCGTTCTCGTCGTAAACGGTGAGCTTGTAGTTACCGCTAATCTTCGGCTTGCACTTAGCGTTAGGTATAGTCAGCGAGTAGTGGGTGTAAAGCTCTGTAGTGTTTATGCTCTCCACGTTGTCTTCTATGATGTTGCCTTCGTTGAATCCTGTCATGTAGTCGCTGGCAAAGAGCTCCTCAGACAGCGTCCAGTCAGCTTCGCAATGTTCCAGACGGTAGGCGTAACGCGAGTATTCGTGCGTCATATCGTCGAAGTCTATGTGTAGTCTGTCAACGGAGTTCAGCCTCATTACAGGAAGCTTGTTCCAGTCATTGTTCACCATAACCCGTAGGGTCATTATTCGTGGCGACAAAATCTCGTGGCGCTGAGCACAGATATTTAATGTGCACATCACCAATGCGAGCAATATTATAGTGAATACTTTTCTCATAACTTCTTTCTTTTCCGTTGCAAAGATATAACGTTTTTCTTGATTTTGTGCTAAAAAGTATCAATTTGTTTGTTTGTGTTGGTGAAAATGTGTAATTTTGCACCTTAGTTGACTAAATAGGAATAAATTTGTAATAGGTATGAGTGATAGATTGTTTATTTTTGACACTACATTAAGGGATGGCGAACAGGTTCCGGGATGTCAGTTGAACACCGTTGAGAAGATTCAGGTGGCAAAGCAACTGGAGCAGTTGGGAGTTGATATTATTGAGGCAGGCTTCCCCATTTCAAGTCCTGGTGATTTTAATTCGGTAATCGAGATTTCTAAGGCAGTAACGTGGCCCACGATTTGTGCGCTGACACGTGCTGTCGAGAAAGATATCGACGTTGCTGCCGACTCGCTGAAATATGCCAAGCACAAGCGTATTCATACTGGTATCGGCACTTCCGACCCGCACATAAAGTATAAGTTCAACTCTAACCGCGAGGAGATAATAGAGAGAGCTGTGCGTGCCGTCAAGTATGCAAAGAAATATGTTGAAGACGTAGAATTCTATGCCGAAGATGCAGGCCGCACCGAGAACGAGTATCTTGCCCGCGTCGTTGAGGCTGTCATCAAGGCTGGTGCTACCGTCGTGAATATTCCCGACACCACAGGCTACTGCCTGCCTTCGGAGTATGGTGCAAAGATAAAGTACCTCATGGAGCACGTTGACGGAATAGATAAGGCTATCATCTCGACACACTGTCATAACGACTTAGGTATGGCTACCGCCAACACCTTCAGCGGTGTGCAGAACGGAGCCCGTCAGGTGGAGGTAACCATCAACGGAATAGGAGAGCGTGCAGGAAATACGTCACTCGAAGAGATTGCTATGATACTGAAGTGTCATAAGGGCTTGGGAATAGAGACGAATATCAATACTACAAAGATATATCCCACATCACGAATGGTGTCAAGTCTTATGAATATGCCCGTTCAGCCTAACAAGGCTATCGTGGGACGTAACGCCTTCGCACACTCGAGCGGCATCCATCAGGACGGTGTGCTGAAGAAT